>JADLGU010000257.1 GCA_020849155.1 Rhodocyclaceae bacterium
CATGGTCACCAGGCTGGCGATGATCAGGATGAACACCGGGATGCGGATCTCGTGCGGGATGAAGCTGCGCACGCCGGCCACCACGCCGCTCGCCAGGGCCATGACGAAGATGGTGGCGACGGCCAGGCTGACGCCGTTGACGAAACTGGTGCTGACGGCGAGCAGCGGGCAGAGGCCGAGCAACTGCACCAGACTGGTGTTCTGCTTCCAGACCCCGTTGCGGGCGATTTCGCGATAAGCCGATGCGCTCATGGTTTTCCTCTTTCTGCCGCCAGGACCGATTGTGCCGGAAGGTCGTAGAGCGTGTCGCGGCTGGCGATGGCGAACTGCAGGGCGCGGCGCGCGGCATGGGTGACGGCGCGGGCGCTGATGGTGGCCCCGGCGCGGGCGTCGAAGCGGCCGCCGTCCTTCTTCACCTTCCAGTCGGCCGCCGCCACTTCGCCGAAGCCGGTGGCGTCGAACTGGCGGATCCAGGGGCTGGCCTTGTTGCGGTCCTTCTTCGGGTCGATGTAGTCGCCCAGGCCGGGCGTCTCCTTGTGGGCCACCGTCCGCACGCCGATCAGGCGGTCGTCGGCGCCGACGGCGACGATCAGGCGGATCCGGCCGCCGTAGCCGTCCGGCGCCACGGCCTCGAACACCAGCGCCGCCGGCGCGCCGGCCAGCCGCGCGCGGTAGAGTCGCACCGGGTCGTCCTGCGCGGCGAGGCCGAGCTCGGCGCGCGGCGCGAGGTCCACCCAGTCGGACAGCAGGGCGTTGTCGTAGCGCGCGACGGGCAGCACCTCGCCCACCAGCTTCAGCTTTTCCGCCTCGGCGCTGGCCTGGATCGACGGCAGGGTGGCGCGGTAGGTCGCCGCCATGAGCGTGGTGAAGACGACGGCGAACAGCGTCAGGATGGCGGCGTTGCGCAGCGCGGCGCGGGCGGCGGTCTGTTCCGTCATGGCGCGCCGTCCTTGCGCTTGCGGCCGAACACCGGCGGCTGGGTGCCCATGTCGATCAGCGGCACGCAGAGGTTCATCAGCAGCACCGCGAAGGCCATCCCGTCCGGGTAGGCGCCGAAGCTGCGGATGATCCAGGTGAGCAGCGCCGCGCCGGCGCCGAAGATCAGCTTGCCGCGCGGCGTGGTGGCGCCCGAGACCGGATCGGTGAGGATGAAGAAGGCGCCCAGCATGGCGCCGCCGGTGACGAGGTGGAACAGCGGCCCGGCGTAGCGCTCCGGATTGCCCAGGCTGAAGCCCGTGGCGATCAGCGCCAGCGTGGCGAGGAAGGCCGCCGGCACCTGCCAGGCGATGACGCGCTGCTGCAGCAGCCAGAGGCCGCCGGCGAGATAGGCCAGCGCGATCCACTCCCAGCCCTTGCCGCCGATGTTGCCGAAGCTGGCGTGCGCGCCGAGCACCCCGGCCACGGTGGCGCGCGCCTCGGGCACGTGCAGCTGGGTGCGCAGGGCGTCGAGCGGGGTGGCCATGGTGACGGCGTCCTGCGCAGACTGACTTTTGAAGACGACGGCCATCTGCGCGGAAAAGTCGGTGAAGCCGACCGCCGGCCACTGCGACATGAGGGCCGGGAAGGAAACGATGGCGACGGCGAAGGCCACCATGGCCGGGTTGAAGGGGTTCTGGCCGAGGCCGCCGTACAAATGCTTGGCCACCACGATGGCGAAGAGGGTGGCCGAGACGGTCAGCCACCAGGGGGCGATCGGCGGGAAGGTCAGCGCAATCAGCCAGGCCGTCACCAGGGCGCTGCCGTCGGCTAGGAACAGCCCGACCGGCTGGTCGCGCAATTTGAGCATGGCCGCCTCGCCGGCCAGCGCCGCGACGGAGGCCAGCGCGATCTGCACCAGGATCGCCGCGCCGAAGAACCAGACGTAGACGGCGATGCCGGGCAGGAGGGCGGCCAGCACCTTGAGCATGATCAGCCGGACGCTGGTCGGCTGGTGAAGATGCGGTGATGATCCGTTCATTTATACGGGTTCCTCGGGCGGCGTCTTGGCCATCTCTCGCACCTGGGCGCGGCGCGCTTCGATCTCGCGGATCTCGGCCTGCTTCTCCGGCGCCAGGTTGTCGATGTTCTTCGGCTGCACGGCGGCCTTCTGGGCCTGGGCCCGGGCGATGGCGGCGGCGATCAGCGCCTTCTTGGATTCGTCGAGCGGCGGCAGGGCCGGCGCCGCGTCGCCCGGCGGCGGCGCGGTCGGCTGGCCGCCCGTGGCGAGGGCCTGGCGCGCGGCGGCAGTCTTGGCGGCCAGCCGCTCGGCCTTCTCTTTCTGTTCCCGCTCGCTGCGCAAGGTGCGGAACTCGAAGCGCTGGCGCGCCGCGTCGGAGGCGGCCTTCTCCCGCTCCAGGGCGCGCATCGAGGTCTTGGCGAAGCGGTAGTAGTCCACCAGGCGGATGTTGGAGGGGCAGACGTAGGCGCAGCAGCCGCACTCGATGCAGTCGAAGATGTGGTACTCCTGGGCCTTGCCGAAGTTCTTGGCGCGGGCGAACCAGTACAGCTCGTGCGGCTGCAGTTCGGCCGGGCAGGCGCGGGTGCAGGCGCCGCAGCGGATGCAGGGCAGTTCCGGTCCGGGATGGGGGAACAGCGCCGGGCTGGCGGCGAGGATGCAGTTGGCCGCCTTGGTGACCGGCAGGTCGGTGCGCGGCAGGACGAAGCCCATCATCGGGCCGCCCAGGATGATGCGGTCGGTGTCGGCCTTCGGGGCAGCCAGCGCGAGCAGGTCGTCGATCGGGGTGCCGATCAGCACCTCGTGGTTGCCGGGCCGCGCCACGTTGCCGGTGAGGGTGACGATGCGCGAGATGAGCGGTTCGCCGTGTTCGATGGCGCGCTGGGCGGCGTAGGCGGTGCCGACGTTGAAGCACTGCACGCCGAACTCGGTGCCGAGGCGGCCGTAGGGGATCTCGATGCCGGTGAGGGCGCGGATCAGTTGCTTCTCGCCGCCGGCCGGGTAGCGCGTCGGCAGCACCGCCACCTCGATGCCGGCCGACTGCGCGACGGCGCGCATGGCGGCGATGGCCTGCGGCTTGTTGTCCTCGATGCCGACCAGCACCCGCCGCGCGTCGACGATATGGCGCAGCAGGGCCGCGCCGCGCACGATGCCGTCCGCCCGCTCGCGCATCAGCAGGTCGTCGCAGGTGATCCACGGCTCGCACTCGGCGCCGTTGACGATCAGCGTCTCGATGCGCCCGGCGGCGCCCGGCTTGAGCTTGATGTGGCTGGGGAAGGTGGCGCCGCCCAGGCCGACGACGCCCGCATCGCGCAGCAGGTCGCGCAGGGCCTCCGGCGCCTGGGCCGCGTAATCCAGCGGCGCGCGCTCGATCCAGCGCTCCTCGCCGTCCGGCTCGATCACCACGCAGAGCGCCGGGAGGGCGGAGGGATGCGGCAGCGTGCGCGATTCGAGCGCCAGCACGCTGCCCGAGGTGGGGGCGTGGATGGCCGAAGAGAAGTTGCCTTCCGGCGCGCCGATGCGCTCGCCCTTGAGCACCCTTTGCCCGGCTTTCACCAGCGGCCGCGGCGTGCCCCCGGCGCTCTGGCGCAGCGGCACCACCAGGCGCGGCGGCAGCGGCGCGCGGGCGATCGGGGTCCGCGTCGACTCGTCCTTGTGCGAAGCCGGCTTGACGCCGCCCTTGAACTTGAAGAGCGAGGCCAGCATCAGGCGGGCTCCGCGAGCTTCAGCTTGACCACGGGATACTTCCACTTCCAGGTCTCCACCGTCTCCGGCACCGGCACCATGGCGATGCAGTCGACCGGGCAGGGCGAGACGCACAGCTCGCAGCCGGTGCACAGCGGCGCGACGATGGTGTGCATCTGTTTGGCGGCGCCGACGATGGCGTCCACCGGGCAGGCCTGGGTGCACAGCGTGCAGCCGATGCAGGCGGCCTCGTCGATGAAGGCGACCCGCTTGGGCTTCTCGGTGCCGTGTTCGGCGGAGAGCGGCTTGAACTCCTTGCCGAGCAGATCGGCCAGCTTGCGGATGCCTTCCTCGCCGCCGGGCGGGCACTGGTTGATCTCGGCCTCGCCCTTGGCAATGGCCTGGGCGTAAGGCTTGCACCCAGGAAAGCCGCATTGCCCGCATTGGGTCTGCGGCAGGATAGCGTCGATCTTCTCGACCAGTGGATCGCCTTCAACGCGAAAGCGCACTGCAGCGTAACCGAGCGCGGCACCAAGGAGTACGGCGCCCAGCGCCATGACCAGGAGGGCTTCGAGC
>JADLGU010000258.1 GCA_020849155.1 Rhodocyclaceae bacterium
GGGAAAACACCGCGGTGGTGGCGGTGCTGGAGACGAGCCCGCCCAGCAGCCCCATCATTGGCGCGCCGTGCTGCGGACCGGCCAGACGCAGCGCGGCATAGCCGGCCAGCGAGACGCCGGAGACCAGTACCACCATCAGCCAGGCCTGGTATGGGTTGAAAGCCAGGTAGGGGCCATAGTCACGATCGGGCAGGATCGGCAGGATGACGAATGACAGCACGGCGAACTGTAGGATGGAGATCAGGTCCTTGGGTGTCAGGCGGTGCGATATGCCGTGCAACTCGGCCTTGAAGTAGAGCAGGACGGTGACGGCAATGGCCAGCATCACGGCCAGTGCGCCGTGGCCGAACCAGATTGCGGCGCCCAGGCAGTAGCAAACCAGGATGGCGACCACGGAAGTGGTGCCGGGATCGCCGGCGTCGTCGGGCTGGTTGAGGTAGGCGGCAATGATCATGGCACCTACTGCCAGCAATCCGGCGGCGATGATCCAGCCGGCGTCGGCCTGCTCGGCCAGCAGACCGGACAAGGTGCCGAGCAGCGCCACCAGGGCGAAGGTGCGCAGACCGGCCTTTGCCGAGCGTCGTCGCTCGCGTTCGAGCCCCATGAGCAGGCCGACGGCCAGGCTGGTGATGAAGGCTTGCAGTTGGGGCGGCGCGGAAAGCTGTTCGAGGAAATCCATATGCGCCGAATTCTAATTACAATCCCGGCATGTCGCGACACTTTGCACTGGTGCCCGCTGCCGGGACGGGCACCCGCATGGGCGAGGGTTCGCCCAAGCAGTATCTGCCCCTGGCGGGCCGCCCGATGCTATACCACGCGCTGGCCGCGCTGTGCGCCTCGCCGCGCATCCAGCGCGTCTTCGTGGTGCTGGCGGAGCAGGATCGGGAGTGGGATAGCCACGACTGGAGCGGGCTCGGCGCCAAGCTGGTGGTCTTGCGCTGCGGCGGCCCGACCCGCGCCGACAGCGTGTTCAACGGCCTGCTGGCGGCCGCCCAAGAATTGAAAACGGACGACTGGATGCTGGTGCATGACGCGGCACGGCCCTGCCTGACGGCCGGGCTGGTCGAGGCGCTGATCGATCTGGTGGGCGAGGATCCGGTGGGAGGCCTGCTTGCCGTGCCGGTGGCCGACACGCTGAAGCGGACGGATCTCGACCGGCGGGTCGCCGAGACAGTGCCGCGAGAGCACCTGTGGCAAGCGCAGACCCCGCAGATGTTTCGCTTCGAATTGCTGCGCGAGGCGCTGTCGCGCAGCCGGGCCGTCACCGACGAGGCCGCAGCAGTCGAGGCCCTCGGGCGCCGGCCCCTGCTGGTTGCCGGGGAGGCAAGCAATCTGAAGGTCACTTATCCCGCCGATCTGGCACTGGCGGAGAGGATATTGTTGGAAAGGAAGGCGTGATGCGCATTGGCCAAGGTTTCGACGTGCATGCCCTGGTGCCGGGCCGCAGGCTCGTCGTCGGCGGCGTGGAGATCCCCTTCGAGCGCGGGCTGCTCGGCCATTCCGATGCCGATGTGCTGCTGCACGCGATCACCGATGCCTTGCTCGGCGCCGCCGGGCTGGGCGATATCGGTCGGCATTTCCCGGACAGCGATGCACGCTTCAAGGACTCCAACAGCCGGCAACTGCTGCGCGAGGCGGCGCGGCTGATCGAATGGGCCGGCTATCGGGTGGTCAATGTGGACGCCACGGTGATCGCCCGGGCTCCCCGCATGGCGCCGCATGTGGTGGCCATGGCGGCCAATATTGCCGCCGACCTTGGCATCGAGCCGGGTTGGGTGAACATCAAGGCCAAGACCACCGAGAGCCTGGGCTTCACCGGCCGGGGCGAGGGCATCGCCGCCCAGGCGGTCGCCCTCATCGAGCGTGTCGGGTAGTCACCGCGTCTTCTACGCGCTCTGGCCCGACGGAGGCGTCGCCCGACAATTCGAGGAGACGGGAGGCCAGGCGCAGCAGACCCTCGGCGGCCGGCGCATGCGCCTTGAAACCCTGCATCTGACGCTGGCCTTCGTCGGCGGGGTGGCGCCGGAGCGTTTGAAGGCGTTGGCGGACATCGCGGCTGCGATCCGTCTGCCCCGTTTCATGCTGCGCTTCAATCGCCTCGAATGCGTCCGCCGCAAGCGGATCGCCTGGGCTGCTGCCGAAGCTCCGCAGGAGTTGCATAACCTCGTCTCGGCATTGCAGGCCGGCCTGAAGGCAACCGATTTCCGCACGGAGGGGCAGCCCTTCGCCGCCCATGTCACCCTGTTGCGCAACGCCAGGTGCGAGGCAGGCGCTTGCGGCGCCGGGTTGAACATCGAGTGGCCGCTGATGGATCCTCAGACCTGAAGCCGTTCCAGCAACTCGGTTTCCAGGCGCAGCAACGAGGCGGTCTTGGCCAGTTCGGCGCCGCTGACGAGGAAGGTGTCCTCGACACGTTCGCCGAGGGTGGCGATCTTGGCGGTGTGCACGTTGATGTTGTGGGCGTCGAGCGTGCTGGCCACGGTGAACAGCAGCCCCGGGCGATCCACCGCAACGATCGAAAGCAGGCATTGGCCGCTTTTCTCGGTCGGGCGGATCCGCACTTCCGGAGTGATCGGGAAGTGACGCACCTTGCGAGACATCCGCCCGCTGGCCGCTCCTTCGGGAGGAGTCCCTAACGCCAACCGGGCGGCCAGGTCGTGTTCGATCAGGCTGATCATGTCGCGGGTGGCCAGGGTACCGTCCGGATCGAGCAGCATGAAGCTGTCCAGGGCGTAGCCGTGCCGGGTGGTGTGGATCTTGGCTTCGACGATGCTGTAGCCGAGCCGGCTGAAGAAACCGCAGAGGCGGGCGAAGAGATGCGGCTGGTCAGGGGTGTAGACCATCACCTGCAAGCCCTCTTCGCCGATATGAGGCAGGCGGGCCTTGACCACCGGCTGGCTCGGCGCCGGACGGTGGTAGAGGGCGCGGGTATGCCAGGCGATCTCCTCCGCGTCGTGGCGCAGGAAATAGACCGTGTCGAGTTCCTTCCAGAAGGTCTCCTCGGTGCCCAGGCGCAGCCCGAAGTAGCGCAGCAGGCGGCGCGCCTCCTCCTGCCGTTCGCCGATGCCGAGCGCCTGTTGCGGCGTGGCGCCGCGCAGCAGGCGCTGGGTGGCGTTGAAGAGATCCTCCAGCAGTTTGCCCTTCCAGCCGTTCCAGACCTTGGGGCTGGTGCCGCGGATGTCGGCGACGGTGAGCAGGTAGAGCGCCGTCAGCCGGCGTTCGTTGCCGACCAGGCTGGCGAAAGCGCGCACCACTTCCGGATCGGCCAGATCCTGTTTCTGGGCGACGTTCGACATCGACAGGTGGTGCTCGACCAGCCAGACGACCAGGGATGCGTCCTCTTCCACCATGCCGTGTTCGCGACAGAAGCGACGCGCATCCGGCATTCCGAGCTTCGAATGGTCGCCGCCGCGGCCCTTGGCGATGTCGTGGAAGAGGGCGGCGAGATAGAGCAGCCAGTGCTTGTCGAAGCCGGCGATGAGCCGGCTGCAGAAGGGGTATTCGTGGGCGAATTCCGGCATGGTGAAGCGGCGCAGATTGCGCACCACCATGAGGATGTGCTGATCCACTGTATAGGCATGGAACAGGTCGTGCTGCATCTGGCAGACGATGCGGCGGAAGGCCGGCAGGTAGCGGCCGAGGATGCCGTACTGGTTCATTCGCCGCAGTTCATGCACCAGGCCGCGCTTCTGCTGGAAGAGTTGCAAAAACATGGCCCGGTTGCCGGGATCGCGGCGGAAGCCGGGGCCCACCAGACGGCGGGCTCGCCATAGCGCCCGCAAGGTGCGCGCCGTCATGCCTTTCAGCTCGGAACGCTGTTGCATGAGATGGAAGCTCTCGAGGATGGCCGGCGGATTCTTCTCGAAGACATCCTCGGCCCGGACATCGAGCAGTTCGTGGTCCATCTGGAAGCGCTCGTTGATGACGATCGGTACCTTGTTGGGCTCCGGGAAAATTTCGGCGCCGAGGTTCTGCAGCAGGATGGTGTTGAGCTGGGTGACCGATTTGGCGGTGCGGAAATAGCGCTGCATGAGCAGTTCAGAGGCGCGCCGGGCCTTGCCCGCGGAGATGCCGATGCGGCCAGCGACGGCTTCCTGATGGTCGAAGAGCAGGCGGTCCTCGCGGCGGGCGGTGAGCAGGTGCAGACGAATGCGAACGTGTCTCAGGAAGGTTTCCAGTCCTTTCAGTTGCAATGCCTCTCCGCGGGTGATGTAGCCGCGGCGTGCCAGATCGTTCCAGGATTCGCCTAAACCGGCCGCCCGGCCGATCCAGAGGATGACCTGCAGATCGCGCAGCCCCCCCGGGCTCTCCTTGCAGTTGGGCTCGAGCGCGTAGGGTGTTTCCTGATAGCGAACATGGCGCTCCTCCTGCTCCAGCCGCTTGCCCTTGAAAAAAGCCCTTGGGTCGAGCTGCGATTGAATCGTGCGGGTGAACTCGGCATACAAGCTGCGGCTGCCGCAGACCAGGCGGGACTCGAGGAGGTTGGTCTGGACCGTGATGTCGCGGGCGGCTTCATCGGCGCACTGCCAGACGGTGCGCACGCTGTGGCCGATGTCCAGGCCGATATCCCAAAACAGGCCGATCAACTGTTCAAGCTGCCTTTCTGTTTCGCGGGCGACGTTGTCCGGCAGCAGCAACAGGATGTCGATGTCGGAAGCGGGGTAGAGCTCGCGCCGGCCGTAACCGCCCACTGCCACCAGCGACAGACCGAGCGGCAGGCGGGCTTCCTGCCAGAGGGTTTTCAGCACTTCGTCTACCAGCTGGCAGCGGCCGCGCAACAAGGCCTGGGCATTGCCCCGCGTTTCATAGGCCGTCTTCAGGGCGGATTGGCCCTCGGCCAGTTCGCTCTTGAGCCTGACGGCGATCCCCTTGAGATGGGCAGCCGGGTCTTCCGCGCTCAGCGGCGGCATCTTCAATCCAGATTGCGGGGTTTCAGCGGGGTCCCGGCCGATAGCGTCAGCACCTCCGCGCCATCTTCGGTGACCAGCACCGTGTGCTCCCACTGGGCCGACAGGCTGCGGTCCCTGGTGACGATGGTCCAGCCGTCGGGCAGTTCGGTGATGGCCGCCTTGCCGGCATTGATCATCGGCTCGATGGTGAAGATCATGCCGGGGCGCAATTCCGGCCCGCTGCCCGGCCGGCCGTAGTGCAGCACCTGTGGCTCCTCATGGAACTGGCGACCGATGCCGTGTCCGCAGAACTCGCGCACCACGGAGAAACCGTTCGATTCGGCGTGACGCTGGATGGCATGGCCGATGTCGCCCAGGTGGGCGCCGGCGCGGACCTGCCCGATCCCCAGCCAGAGGCACTCGTAGGTGACGGCGCACAGCCGCCTGGCCAGGATGCTGCCTTCGCCGCCGACAATGAACATGCGGCTGGTGTCGCCATGCCAGCCGTCCTTGATGACGGTGATGTCGAGATTGACGATGTCGCCCTTTTTCAGGGCCTTGTCGCCGGGCACCCCATGACAGACCTGGTGGTTGATCGAGGCGCAGATGGACTTCGGATAGGGCTTGTAACCGGGCGGGGCGTAGTTGAGCGGGGCCGGGACGGTGCCTTGAACGTTGACCATGTAGTCATGGCATAGCCGGTCGAGCTCGGCGGTGGTGATACCGGGCCTGACATGGGGCTCGATATAGTCGAGCACTTCCGAGGCCAGGCGGCCGGCGACCCGCATCTTGTCGATTTCATCGGGGGTCTTGATGGCGATGCTCATCTCTGTGGGGGATCGATACATAGGCGTCTGGAAAGAAAGCGAATTATGCTTGAGAACAGAGGGGAAAAACCGCTATAATGCGCGACTTGCTGGCCTTCGAGCCGGCTAAATACGCACGCCCGGCGCCGAAAGGGTGCCCCGAAGCAATGTTGCACGGCCGGGCGGAGGCCAACCCTTATCGGAGATCCTGATGTCTACGACCATGCGTCAAATGCTGGAGGCGGGTGTCCATTTTGGCCACCAGACCCGCTTCTGGAACCCCAAGATGGCCCCCTTCATCTTCGGCCATCGCAACAAGATCCACATCATCAACCTGGAAAAGA
>JADLGU010000259.1 GCA_020849155.1 Rhodocyclaceae bacterium
GCATCCAGCGCGCGCTCGAGGTGGTGCGCCTCACCGGCGCGCCGCTGGCGGCCAGCCTGGCGCGCAAGGGCGACGCCGCCTTCCCCTACCGCGCCGTCCAGCTCGCCCTGCTGCCCTCCGACCGCGCCGTGCTGCACGAACGCATCGCGCGACGCTTCGACGCCATGCTGGAAGGCGGGCTGATCGAGGAAGTGAAGGCCTTGCGCCGGAAGTACCGCCTGCACCCCGGCCTGCCCTCGATGCGCTGCGTCGGCTACCGCCAGGCCTGGGATTACCTCGAAGGCGCCATCGACCGCGCCACTTTGCGCGAAAAGGGCATTGCCGCCACGCGCCAGCTGGCCAAGCGCCAGCTCACCTGGCTGCGCAGCTGGCCGGACGTGACGCCCTTCGATTGCCTGGCGCCGGACCTGGCCGACCGCGTCATCCGCGCCGCCGCCCCGGCTTTGACTTAAGTTCCTGTCAGACCTGCCGTTATTTCCTCTGATATGGGGAAAACGGCATGAATACAGCCAGCCACACCGTCGATGAACCCGCCGAGGAAGCGGCACCGAAGCCGGGCCTCGTCCTGCGCCTGAAGCGCCTGCTCGTCGCGCCCCTGCTGCTCCTGCGCCGGTTGCGCAAGCCGGCGCCGGCCGAAGCGGCGGCGGAGGATGCCCCGCCCGCCCGCGGGCGGGCGCTGCGCCGAGAGGCGGCAGAGGAGGAAGCCGATGCGGCACCCGCCGGCCCGCCGCTGTGGCGCCGGGCCCTGCCCTATTTGATCGCTGCGCTGGCCGGCGCGGCCATCGCCGGCGGCACGACGGCCTGGTTGTCCGCCCAAGTGGTCTCGCGCCAATCGGCTGAACTGGACGCGCAGGAGGAGGAAATCACCCGCCTCAAGGGCGTGCTGGCCGGCTACGACAGGATGATGCTGAAAAGCTCGAAGAAGCTGGAAACGGAACAAGGACGGCGGGCCGAGGCGGAAAACAGGTTGTCGCAAGCCCAGACCGACCTGCTGCGCCAGCCGCCGCCGCGCGAGAACCCGGGCGCCGCCTCCTCGGGCGGCGCCGGCCGCCAGGCCGGCGGCAAGGCCGCCGACTGCACCCTGAAACCGGGCAGCGTCGGCAGCACCCTGAAGTCCTGCCTCGAAGAATTCAACAAGCCATGAGTTCGACCGGCGCCGCCGCGCCCCACAGCCGCGGCAGCAGCGCCTGCAGATGGCGCGGATCGCCGCTGCTGTAGAAGCGCGCCGTCCCGCCCGACGCTCCGCAGGTAAAGTCAGTCTCCGCAAGACGGCGCTGCAGCTGACGCGCCACGGCCGCGCCGGTCTCGATGAGGCTGACCGCCTCGCCGGCGAATTCGCGCAGCAGCGGCGCCAGGAAGGGATAGTGCGTGCAGCCGAGCACCAGGGTGTCGGCATCCTGTTCCAGCAGCGGCGCGACGAAGCCTTCGAGCAGCGCGCGCGTCGCCGCGCTGTCGAAGTCGCCCGCCTCGATCCGCTCCACCAGCCCCGGGCAGGGCTGGACGATGACGCGCGCCTGCGAACCGAAGCGGCGCACGAGCTCGGCGAACTTGCCGCTCTCCAGGGTGCCGCTGGTGGCCAGCACGCCGATGACGCCGCTGCGGGTGGCCTCGGCCGCCGGCTTGACCGCCGGCTCCATGCCGACGATGGGCAGCGCGTAGCGCGTGCGCAGTTCGGCGATGGCCGCGGCGGTGGCGGTGTTGCAGGCGACCACCAGCGCGGCGGCCTCCTGCGCGACGAGGAATTCGGCGATGAAGCGGGCGCGCGCGGCGATGAATTCGGCCGGCTTGTCGCCGTAGGGCGCATGCGCTGAATCGGCGACGTAGAGAAGATCCGCGCCGGGCAGGGCGGCGCGGATGTGGGCAAGGACGGTGAGCCCGCCCACGCCCGAATCGAAGACGCCGATGGACCGTCCGCTCAAGCGACGATCGTCTGCGGCTGGCCGGCTTCGCGCCGGGCGATGGCGCCGATGCGCCAGGCCGTCTCGCCGGCCTCGCGCAGCAGCTCGAGGGCCTGCGCCTCGTGCGCCCGGTCGACGACGACCACCATGCCGATGCCGCAGTTGAAGACGCGGTGCATCTCGGCATCGGCCACCTGGCCCTCGCGCTGCAGCCAGTCGAACAGCTTCGGCCGTTGCCAGGCGCTGCTGTCGAGCGTCGCCACCAGCGACTCGCCGAGGATGCGCGGCACGTTGTCGAGCAATCCGCCGCCGGTGATGTGGGCCAGGCCCTTCACCGGCAGGGCGGCCATGAGGGCCAGCAGCGGCTTGACGTAGATGCGCGTCGGCGCCATCACCGCCTCGGCCAACGGGCGGCCGTCGAAGTCGGCGCCCATGTCGGGCTGGGCCCGTTCGAGGATCTTGCGCACCAGGGAATAGCCGTTGGAATGCGCGCCGCTGGAAGCCAGGCCGATCACCACGTCGCCCGGCTCGATGCTCGAACCGTCGATGATCTTCGATTTTTCCACGGCGCCGACGGCGAAGCCGGCCAGGTCGTATTCGCCGTCCGGATACATGCTCGGCATCTCCGCCGTCTCGCCGCCGATCAGGGCGCAGCCGGCCAGCTCGCAGCCTCTGGCGATGCCCTGGATCACGCTCGCGGCGATATCCACGTCGAGGCGGCCGCAGGCGAAGTAGTCGAGGAAGAACAGCGGCTCGGCGCCCTGCACCAGGATGTCATTGACGCTCATCGCCACCAGGTCGATGCCCACCGTGTCGTGGCGGTTCAGCTGGAAAGCCAGCTTCAGCTTGGTGCCGACGCCGTCGGTGCCGGAGACCAGCACCGGCTCCTGGTACTTCTTCGAAACCTCGAAGAGGGCGCCGAAGCCGCCGATGCCGGCCATCACCTCGGGCCGCATCGTCCGCTTGGCGAAGGGCTTGATGCGCTCGACGAGGGAATCGCCGGCATCGATATCGACGCCGGCTTCGCGATAGGTCAGAGGGGAGGTCAAGAGGGTATCCGCTTCGTGATAAAGTTGCGCTTCGCGCAGGAAGGGCGGATTTTAGCATCCGGCCCCCTCATTCATACGATCATGTCCCAGCAGCTGACGCTCGACATCCGCCCCGAGCCCCGTCCGACGTTCGAGAACTTCATCGCCGGCGCCAACGCCGAGTTGCTGGCGCGCCTGCGCGCCCTGGCCCTGCCGAAGATCTTCGACGCGGTCTACCTGTGGGGCCCCGCCGGCAGCGGCCGCAGCCACCTGCTGCAGGCGACCCGCGCCGCCGCCGAAGCCGCCGGCCGGCGCGCCATCCTTGTCGCCGGCGAGGAGGCCGGCGCCGAGCTGCCCTGCCCGACCGGCGGGCTGCTGGTGGTCGACGATCTCGACCGCCTCGGCGAACAGGCCCAGGTCGCGCTGTTCCGCGCCTTCAACTCGGCCCGCCTGGCCGGCCTGGCGCTGCTGCTGGCCGGACCGTCGGCGCCGCTGTCGCTCAGGCTGCGCGAGGACCTGCGCACCCGCATCGGCCAGGCCCTGGTCTACCAGGTCCAGCCGCTCAGCGACGAGGAGAAGGCGGCCACGCTGGCCGCCCAGGCCAGCCAGCGCGGCCTGCGCGTGGAGGACGGGGTGATCGGCTACATGCTGCGCCACACGACGCGCGACCTGCCCGCCCTGATGGCGGTGCTCGACGAGCTCGACCGCGCCTCGCTCGAGCGCAAGCGCCCGGTGACGGTGCCGCTGCTCAAGGAAATGCTGACCAAGTTCAACAAGAAAAACTGAAACCCATGGACCTCGCCCTCTTCGACCTCGACAACACGCTCCTCGCCGGCGACTCGGATTTCGAGTGGGCCCAATACCTCATCTCGCGCGGCGTGCTCGACCGCGAGGTCTACGAGGCGCGCAACCAGGAGTTCTACGAGCAGTACAAGGCCGGCACGCTGGACATCCACGCCTTCCTCGACTTCCAGCTGAAGCCGCTGTCGCGCCACCCGCGCGCCGAGCTCGACGCCTGGCACGCCGACTTCATGGCCACGCGCATCCTGCCCATCGTCACCGCCAAAGGGCGCGAGCTGGTGCGCCGTCACCAGACGGACGGCGCGCTCGTCGCCATCGTCACCGCCACCAACAGCTTCGTCACCGCGCCCATCGCGCGGGAGTTCGGTATCGCCCACCTGGTCGCCACCGAGCCCGCCCGCAACGGCCGCGAATTCACCGGCGGGGTGGACGGCATCCCCTGCTTCCGCGAGGGCAAGATCGCCCGCGTCGAGGCCTGGCTGGCCGGTCTGGGCTACGGTTGGCAGGATTTCGGCCGCAGCTGGTTCTACAGCGACTCGCTCAACGACCTGCCGCTGCTCGGCAAGGTGACCGACCCGGTGGCGGTGGACCCGGACCCGACGCTGGAGCGCCACGCCCGCGAGCGGGCTTGGCAAATCCTCTCGCTGCGCTAGAATCGGGACATGGTCTCCGAAGCCGACCGCAAGGTTCTCGGGCAGAGCAAGCTGTTCCGGCACATCAGCATCGACGCCATCGAGGAAGTCCTCGCCGAGTGTCCGGTGCATGCGCTGGCGGGCGGCGACGTGCTGATCGAGCCGGAACAGGAAAACCACGCCGTCTTTGTCGTGCTCGAGGGCGAGCTGTCGGTGCAGCTGGCCGGCCGCGAGGCCTTCGAGGTCACCCACCTCGGCCCCGGCGAATGCGTCGGCGAGATCTCCATGGTCGATGGCCAGCGCCCCTCGGCGCGGGTCGAGGCCGCCGGTCCGGCGCGGGTGCTGGTGCTCGGCCACGCCGCCATGTGGGCGCTGCTCAACCGCTCCCACGGCGTCGCCTTCAACCTGCTGTGGATCCTCTCCGGACGCATGCGCGACCACAACAAGGCGCTGGAGAAGTCGCGCACCCGCAGCCTCGAGTTCGAGCATGCCGCCAGCGTCGATGTCCTCACAGGCATGCACAACCGGCGCTGGCTCGACGACACCTTCGCGCGCATGCTGCGGCGCTGCCACAACGACGCCCGCCCGGCCTGCCTGCTGATGATCGACATCGACCGCTTCAAGCAGTTCAACGACACCTGGGGCCACCTCGCCGGCGACGCCGTGCTGCGCCACGTCTCGCGCCAGATGGGCGCCCACCTGCGGCCGACCGACCTGATGGCGCGCTACGGCGGCGAGGAGTTCTCGGCCCTGCTGCCCGACACCACCCTGGACGAGGCGCTGGGCATCGCCGAGCGGCTGCGCAACGGCGTCGAATGGTCGTCGCTGACCCTCGGCGAGAGCGGCGAGACCGTGCGCGTCACGGTCTCCGTCGGTCTGGCCGCCGCCCACCCCGAGGAAGCGCTCGAAGCCCTCATCGCCCGCGCCGACGCAGCCCTCTACCGCGCCAAGGAAAACGGCCGCAATCGCGTCGAACCGGCCTGAAGGGGCCCTTTCCGGTATCATTGCGCCCTTCCGTGGCATCCCCGAAAGCAGCATGATCCGCAAGCTGTTGCGCCGCGTGTTCAGCAAGGCGCCCGCCTCGCACGAACCGGCGCTGATTCCCGTCGAGAAGCACCGCATCCGCCGCGAGTCGATCTCCGCCGGCGCGCGCCAGACCGTCGCCCGGCTGCAGGAGCACGGCCACGCAGCCTAGGGCGTCGGCGGCGCGGTGCGCGACCTGCTGGCCGGCATCGAGCCGAAGGATTTCGACGTCGCCACCGACGCCACGCCCGAGCAGGTGCGCGGCCTGTTCCGCCGCTCGCGCATCATCGGCCGGCGCTTCCGCATCGTGCACGTCATGCAGGGCGGCGAGACCATCGAGGTGTCCACCTTCCGCGCCGGCAACGGCGCCGATGCCGAGACCGACGAGCACGGCCGCGTGCTGCGCGACAACGTCTTCGGCAACATGGAGGAGGACGCGGCGCGGCGCGACTTCACCATCAACGCGCTCTACTACGATCCGATCGCCGAAACCATCACCGACTTCCACCACGGCGTCGCCGACCTGAGGCAGAAGACCCTGCGGATGATCGGCGACCCGCGCAGCCGCTATCGCGAGGATCCGGTGCGCCTGCTGCGCGCCGTGCGCATGGCGGCCAAGCTGGGCCTCATCATCGACCCGGCGGCGCGCGCGCCGATCCGCGACATGGCGGACCTCCTGGAGAACGTGCCGGCGGCGCGCCTCTTCGACGAGATGCTGAAGCTGCTCCTCTCCGGCCACGCCGTCGAGTGCCTGAAGCAGCTGCGCGAGGAAGGCCTGCACCACGGCCTGCTGCCGCTGCTCGACGTCATCATGGAGCAGCCGCTGGGCGAGCGCTTCGTCTGGCTCTCGCTGGCCAACACCGACGCCCGCGTGAATGCCGGCAAGCGCACCTCGCCCGGCTTCCTCTTCGCCACCCTGCTCTGGCACGAAGTGCTGGCGGCCTGGGAGGCGCGCAAGCAGAACGGCGAGCTGCCCTTCCCGGCCCTGCACGCCGCCATGGACGAGGTGCTTGACCTGCAGGCCGGCAAGCTCGCCATCACGCGCCGCATCGCCGCCGACATCAAGGACATCTGGGTGCTGCAGCCGCGCCTGGAAAACCGCGCCGGGCGGCGCCCGCTGCGCGTTCTCGAGCAGCCGCGCTTCAGGGCCGGCTACGACTTCCTGCTGCTGCGCGCCGAGAGCGGCGAGGTGGATCGGGAGCTGGCCGACTGGTGGACGCGCTTCATCGACGCCGACGGCGATTCGCGCCTGGCCATGCTAACGCCGGAGAAAAAGTCGGTCCGCCGGAGACGGCGGCGCGGCAAGGGAAAGGGGGACGGCGAGGCTGCGGAGTCCGAGACGTGACGGTCAGGGCCTACATCGCGCTGGGCAGCAACCTCGGCGATCCGCTGGCCACCGTCCGCGCCGCCTTCGACGCGTTGCGCGCCCTGCCCGAAACGGTCCTGGTCGCCGCCTCCTCGCTCTACCGCAGCGCCCCGGTCGGCCTGAAGAACCAGCCCGACTTCATCAATGCCGTCGCCGCCCTCGACACGCAGCTTGCCGCCGAGGCCCTGCTGGAGGCGCTCTTCGCCATCGAGGCGCGTTTCGGCCGCCGCCGCGACTACCACCACGCCCCGCGCACCCTCGATCTCGACCTGCTACTCCACGGCGATGAAACGCGCAGCACGGCGTCCCTGACCCTGCCGCACCCGCGCCTGCACGAGCGCGCCTTCGTGCTGCTGCCGCTGCTGGAACTCGCGCCGGACATCGTCATCCCCGGGCGCGGCCCGGCCCGCCTGCTGATGGACGCCTGCCGCGAGCAAAGGCTGACAAAGCTCGCTATCATGGATTCCGTGCCCGACCACCGAAGAGTGCACTCATGAGCTACCTGGAGAACGCCAAGCCGGTGACCCTCACCGAACTCGCGCGCCTGCGCGCCGAGGGCGAGAAGATCGCCGTGCTGACCTGCTACGACTCGAGCTTCGCCGCCCTGCTCGAGCGCAACGGCGTGGACGTGCTGCTGGTGGGCGACTCCCTCGGCAACGTGCTGCAGGGCCACGGCTCCACCCTGCCGGTGACGCTGGAGCAGATGGCCTACCACACCGCCTGCGTGGCGCGCGGCGCCAGCCGGCCTTTCCTGATGGCCGACATGCCCTTCGGCAGCTACCAGGAGAGCCCGGCCCAAGCCATGCGCTCGGCGGTGGCCCTGATGGCTGCCGGCGCGCAGATGGTCAAGCTGGAAGGCGGCGCCTACATGGCCGAGACGGTGCGCTTCCTGGTCGAGCGCGGCGTGCCGGTGTGCGCCCACATCGGTCTCACGCCGCAGTCGGTGAACCAGCTCGGCGGCTATCGCGTCCAGGGCAAGACCAAGGCCGCGGCGCAGGTGATGAAGGACGATGCCCTCGCGCTGGAGCAGGCCGGCGCGGCGCTGCTCGTGCTGGAGATGGTGCCCTCGGCGCTGGCCGCCGAGATCGGCGAAAGCCTCACCAGCATGGCCACCATCGGCATCGGCGCCGGCGCCGACTGCCACGGCCAGGTGCGGGTGCTGCACGACAGGCTCGGTGTCTATCCCGGCCGCAAGGCCAAGTTCGTGCGCAACTTCATGGACGGCGCGCCCAGCATCGACGACGCCGTCAAGGCCTACGTCAAGGCCGTCAAGAACGGTTCCTTCCCCGGTCCCGAAAACTGCTATTGAGATGAAGAGTCACACCACCATCGCCGGCTTTCGCGCGGCGCTGCAGGGGGCCGGCCGCGTCGCCTTCGTCCCCACCATGGGCAACCTCCACGAAGGCCATATCGCGCTGATGCGCCAGGCGCAGCCGCTCGGCGACTGCGTCGTCTCCAGCCTCTTCGTGAACCGCCTGCAGTTCGGCCCGAAGGAGGATTTCGGCACCTACCCGCGCACCTTCGAGGCCGACTGCGAGAAGATGGCAGCCGTCGGCGTCGCCCACCTCTTCGCGCCGGACGAGCGCGAGATGTACCCGACTCAGCAGGCCTACTTCGTCCAGCCCGACCCGGCGCAGGCCGACATCCTCGAGGGCGAATTCCGCCCCGGCTTCTTCCGCGGC
>JADLGU010000260.1 GCA_020849155.1 Rhodocyclaceae bacterium
ACGCGGTGGTGGTCGGCCTCGACCCGACTGCGCCCTCGGTGCGCGCGCTGGTGGAAAGCAAGCTGCGTCCCGGCCACGACATCGCCGACCCGAAGAGCACGGTGCACCTGATGCCGCCCATCGTCGAACGCAACGACAAGCCGCTCATCGGCATCGTCGATGGGGGCGTGCTGTACGACGCCATGGCCGCCGGCCTGATGGACCGCGGCGTCTGCGTCTTCCGCAACTGCGCGCGCGGCACCAAGGCGCTGGTGCGCTACGTCGAGGCGCGGCAGAATGCCGATTACCTGAAACACCGCCGTCCCGGCGGGACTGACTTTTGAGGAATTCACCATGAGCGACACGCTGAAACCCGGACTCACCGCCACCTGCCGCATCACCGTCGACACCGCCCGCACCATCGGCTTCATGGGCGAGGAGCTGCGCGTCTATTCGACGCCGAGCCTGCTCTACGACGTCGAGGTGGCCTGCCGCGAGCTGATCCTGCCGCATGTCGGCGAGGGCAAGGACTCCGTCGGCACCCGCGTCGAGTTCGACCACGTCGGCGCCACGCTGCTCGGCATGTGGGTGGAGATCACCGTCAAGCTGACGGAAGTGAACGCCCCGGCCGTGACCTTCGAGTTCTCCGCGCGCGACGCGCTGGAGGAGGTGGCGCGCGGCAAGCACAGCCGCTTCGTCGTCGGCCTGGAGAAGACCGCGCAGCGGCTGAAGGCCAAACAGGCGAAGGCGGCGGGGGGCTGATTGCCCTCTCCCCCGCCCCCTCTCCCGCAAGCGGGCGAGGGGGTGAGGGTGGGTTGATTATCTCGGCCGCCTGTCCACCACCCGCCGTGCCTTGCCGACCGAGCGCTCGATGCTCGCCAGCGGCACCACGCGCACGCGGGCCGAGATCCCGATGTAGGACTTGATGTGGTGCTGCAGCTCGGCGGCGGCCTGGCTGCGCGCGTCGGCGCTGTCGGCTTCCGGCCGCATTTCCACCAGCACGTCCACCTCGTCGAGGTGCTGCGGCCGCGCCACCTCGATGACGTAGTGCGGGGCGAGGACGGGGCTCTTCAGGATCAATTCCTCTATCTGGCTCGGGAAGACGTTCACGCCGCGGATGATCAGCATGTCGTCCGAGCGGCCGGCGAACTTGTCGAGGCGGCGCATCGGCCGCGCCGTGCCGGGCAGCAGGCGGGTGAGGTCGCGCGTGCGGTAGCGGATCATCGGCAGCGCTTCCTTGGTCAGCGTGGTGATGACCAGTTCGCCGAACTCGCCGTCGGGCAGCGCCTCGCCGGTGGCCGGGTCGACGATCTCCGGATAGAAGTGGTCCTCCCAGATCGTCAGCCCGTCCTTCGTCTCGCAGCACTCCATGGCCACGCCGGGGCCGATGATCTCGGACAGGCCGTAGCACTCCATGACCTGGAGGTTCATGCGCGCCTCGATGGCGGCGCGCATCTCGCGGGTGCACGGCTCGCCGCCGGCCAGCGCGAGCTTCAGGCTGGTCGAGGCCGGGTCGAGACCCTGCGCGGCGAAGCCGTCTGCCAGGGTCAGCAGGTAGGAGGGCGTGCAGCAAATGATGCGCGGCTTGAAGTCGGCGATCAGCTGCACCTGCTTTTCGGTCTGGCCGCCGGAGACCGGCACGACGGTGCAGCCGAGGCGCTCGGCGCCGTAGTGGAAGCCCAGCCCGCCGGTGAACAGGCCGTAGCCGTAGGTGTTGTGCAGCAGGTCGCCCGGCCGGCCGCCGGCGGCGAAGATCGAGCGCGCCATGACGTCGGCCCAGACGGCGAGATCGGCTTTGGTGTAGCCCACCACGGTGGGCTTGCCGGTGGTGCCGCTGGAAGCGTGCAGGCGGGCGATCCGTTCGCGCGGCACGGCGAACAGGCCGAAGGGGTAGGCGTCGCGCAGATCGGCCTTGGTGGTGAAAGGGAACCTGGCCAGATCGGCGAGGGTATTCAGGTCTTCCGGCCGCACGCCGGCCCGCTCGAACTTGTGCCGCAGCGGCGCGACGTTGTGCCAGACGCTGTCCAGGGTGGATTTCAGGCGCTGGAGCTGGAGGGCGGCGAGGTCGGATCGGCTGCTGCGCTCGATCGCGTCAAAAACTTGACTCATTTCAGGAGTTTACCCCATAAGTGCGGATTTCCATGCCGTTTGATCCCTGTCAAACGCGGCGCTTGCCATGGGCTCTTAAATGATACAAAATGTGCAAATAGAAATACTAAATATGAATCACCAACCGCAGGCCGGCAGCATCGAGGAGGAGCAGATGAACAGCAATGCGGGCGCGAATCTCGCGCGAAAACGTATCACGACGGCCGGAGGGCGCAGGTGAGCGCCGCCACCGCCAAGTCGGTCAGGAAAGTCCCCCAGTACTGCTACCAGTGCGTGGCGGGCCCGGATCTGCTCACCGTCAAGGTGGTCGATGGCGTTGCCACCGAGGTCGAGCCGAACTTCGCCGCCTGCGGGGTTCATCCGGGGGCCGGCAAGTGCTGCGTCAAGGCCTACGGCATCATCCAGAAGACCTACAACCCGAACCGGGTGTTGCAGCCGATGAAGCGCAGCAACCCGAAGAAGGGCCGCCACGAGGATCCCGGCTTCGTGCCGATCAGCTGGGACGAGGCCTACGAGATCGTCGCCAGCAAGCTCAACGAGGTTCGCGCCAAGGGCCTCACCGACGAGGTCGGCTATCCGCGGGTGGCGGCCAGCTTCGGCGGCGGCGGCACGCCGACCTACTACATGGGCACCTTCCCGGCCTTCCTGTCGGCCTGGGGCCCGGTGGACTTCAGCTTCGGCAGCGGCCAGGGCGTCAAGTGCTACCACTCCGAGCACCTCTACGGCGAGCTGTGGCACCGCGCCTTCACCGTTGCCGCCGACACGCCCAGCTGCGAATACATGCTGTCCTTCGGCGCCAACCTGGAAGCGTCCTCCGGCGTGGTCGGAGCCTGGCGCCACGGCCAGGCACGCGCCCGCGGCCTCAAGCGCGTCCAGCTCGAGCCGCATAACTCCGTCACCGGCGCCGCCTCGGCCGAGTGGGTGCCGATCAAGCCCAAGACCGACCCGGCCTTCCTCTACGGCCTGATCCACGTCATGCTGCACGAGCAGCCGCGCTCGCGCCTCGACGTCGAATTCCTCAGGCACCACACCGGCTCGCCCTATCTGATCGGGCCGAAAGGCTTCTACCTGCGCGATGCGGCCACCCGCAAGCCCCTGCTCTGGGACCTCAAGCGCAACGCGCCGGCGGCCTTCGACGCCGTCGACACCGAGCCGGCGCTGGAAGGCCGCTTCCGGCTCGATGCCCTCGAGGTCGGCGCCGACGGCGAGGAATGGCTGCACAAGGGCGTCGAGGCCGAGACCGCCTTCAGCCGGCTGGTCGCCCACATGAGCTCCTACACCCCGGAGTGGGCCGACAAGGTCTGCGACATCCGCCCCGGCACGGTGCGGCGCATCGCCAACGAATACCTCGACCACGCCCGCATCGGCGAGACCGTCGAGATCGAGGGCGTCACCCTGCCGTTCCGGCCGGTGGCCATCGCCCTGGGCAAGACCGTCACCAACGGCTGGGGCGGCTATGAATGCTGCTGGGCGCGTACCCTCATCGCCTGCCTGGTCGGCGGGCTGGAAGTGCCGGGCGGCACGCTCGGCACCACGGTGCGCCTGAACCGGCCCGCCACCTCGCGCCAGGCCAGCGTCAAGATGGGCGAGGACGGCTTCATGTACTACCCGATGAACCCGACGGGCAAGGATTCCTGGCGCAAGGATCCGGCGGTGCGCAATGCCCACAGCACGCTGGTGCCCCTCTCGGCCAACTCGCCCTGGAGCACCGCGCTGGGGCCGACCCACCTGGCCTGGATGTTCCGCAAGGAGTCGCCGAAGAACTGGCCCAAGGTGTCGGCGCCCGACGTCTGGTTCTGCTACCGCACCAACCCCTCGATCTCCTTCTGGGACACCCAGGCCATCGTCGAGCGGGTGGCGGAATTCCCCTTCATCGTCGCCTTCGCCTACACCCGCGACGAGACCAACCACATGGCCGACGTGCTGCTGCCCGAGTGCACCGACATCGAGAGCACCCAGCTGCTGCGCGTCGGCGGCACCAAGTTCATGG
>JADLGU010000261.1 GCA_020849155.1 Rhodocyclaceae bacterium
AGTGCAGCACCGGCAGGTCGAAGCCGCCGCCGTTCCAGGAGACGATCTGCGGCGTGAACTTCTCGATGCCGTCGTAGAAGCGCTGGAGGATCTCGGCCTCGCCGAGCTTCGGCTCGGCCAGCGACCAGACGGTGAAGCGCTCGCCCTCGCGCAGGGCGCAGGAGATGACGGCGACGCGTTGCAAATGCAGCGGCAGAAAGTCGTTGCCGCTTGCCGCGCGCCGCTTCTGGAAGGCGAACTCGGCCACCTCGGCGTCGGAGAGCTCGGCCGGCAGCGCGTAGAGCTTGCGGATGCCCGCCACGTCGGGGATCGTCTCGATGTCGAAGGCGAGTACCGGCGTCATTGCGCCGCTCCGGCCGGTGCGGGTTCCGCCGGCTTGCCGGCGGCTTCCGGAAAGTGCACATGCAGGTTGACGCAGCCGGCGAGGAATAGAACCGCGGTGAGCAGGAGAAATTTTTTCATTCGATGACGACGCCGGGCCGGCCCGCGATCTGCTCGCGGATTCTCGCCACCAGCGCCTCCCAGTCGATGTGCCGATTGTAGCCGATGATGCTCACCGCCGGGATGCCGGCGCCGCGCATCAGCACCACGCCCTGGCCCTCGCGCTCGACGCCGTCGAGCAGGCAGACGCCGTCTTTCAGGGTGCAGCCTAAGCCGATGCGGGAATAGCCGAAGCTGAAGCCGGAACGCTCCGGCACGCGCGCCAGCCGGTCCGGCGTGCCGGCTTCCCCCAGCGCGGTGATGTCCTTCAGCGCGCCCAGGCTCAGGCTGCGCGGATAGTCGCCCGGGCTGCTGGCGAGGCGCGCCTCGAACTTGAGAGGCTTCCAGCCCTGCATCTCCAGGTCGCGCAGGTCGGCGTCGAAACGCCCCTCGATGCTGCCGAAGGCGAAGGTGCGCGTCAGCATGCCGAGGTCGAGGTTGCGGGCGGTGACGTCGGCGACGAAACGGCGCCCCTTGCCGAAGGGATCGATCAGGCGCAACTGGTGCACGATGATGCCGCCGTCGAACACCTCGATGGCGAGGGCGCCGTCCAGGCGCAGCATGCCCCGCTCGAAGGCGATGCGCGGAATGCGGGCGGTCAGGCTGCCGGCCATCGCCGGCAGCTTGAGGGCGCGCGACAGCTTGGGCATCGAGACGGCTTCGATGCCGCCCTCGAACTCGGCGTGCCAGCCGGACCGACTTTTTGCCAGGCGCAGCTCGTCGATCAGCAGGCGGCCGTCGAGCAGCGGCGCGACGAGCCCCTCCACTTTCGCCTCGTCGCCTTCCATCTTCAGCGGCAGGGTGAAGCCGCCCAGCGGCAGATCGCCGAGCCGGCCGGCGGCCACGCCGATCGCGGCCTCCGTCGGCACGCCCGCTTCCCAGGGAATGCGGGCGTTCACGCCGTCCAGCTCGATGTGGCCGGTGCCGTCGGCCAGCCGCGCCTGCTCCAGCCCGGCATAGAAGCGGCGCAGCCCGCCGGCGCTCCATTCGGCGGAAAAACGGGCATGGCCGGTGGCCCGCCATTCGGGAAAGCCGAGCGAGGACAGCCAGGGCTGGATCCAGTCGCGCATGGCCGCTTCGAGGCCGATGCGCTCGGTGATGAAGCCCCAGTCGGTGGCCTCGCCGCGCTCGCGGTCCCAGCGCAGGCCGGCGCTCACCGCGCCGAGGCCCGCCACCTCGAGACGGGCTAGATCCACCTCCAGCATCAGCGGGTTGAGATCCCCCTCCGCCTCGAGCTTGATGCCGGCCGCGCGCCGCCAGGGCGCCCGGTACAGCTCGCCCTGCGGCCAGTCGAGGCGGGCCAGCCAGTGCCAGTTGTTTCCGCTCCTCTCCGCCACGGCATTCAGCGTGAAGGCGATGCCTTGGCCGGCGATGTCGCCCTCGCGGCTGGCGAAACGGAGCTCATGCGCGGCCAGGTCGAGCCGGGCCTGGCGGCCCTCGACGCGCAGCGCCAGGTCGAGGCGGCCTTCCGGCTTCCAGCCGCGCAGGCGCTTGACGAGCGGCGACAAGGCGACGGCGTCGACCCCGCGCAGGGACAGGTCCAGATAGCCATCGCTGCGCCAGGCCAGGGAGAACGGCAATGCCGGCCGCTCGCGCCCGCGGGCATCGTCGCGGCGCAGGCTGCCGTCCGGGCAGTCGAGGCGCCGGCCGTCGAAATAGAAACCGGAACAGTGCAGCTTCAGCTCGCGGTATTCCATGCCGGCGACCCGCAGCCGGCCGAGGCGGATGTCGGCCTCGCCGCGCCGCGCCGCATCGAAAGTGACGCTGACGCCGTCGGCCTCGAAGGCGGCATGGCGGATCGAACCGAGGGACAGGGCGACCTGCGCCGTCCAGCCCGTCCGGGCCGCCAGGCACAGGAGCAGCAGCAGGCTAAGCCGGAAAAACACCAGTGGACAGGTAGCGGTCGCCGCGGTCGCAGACGATGGTGACGATCACCGCGTCGCGCACCCGCTCGGCCGTGCGCAGGGCCACCGCCATGGCGCCGCCCGAGGAGATGCCGGCGAAGAGGCCCTCCTCGCGCGCCAGGCGCCGCGTCATCTCCTCGGCGTCGGCCTGGCTGACGTATTCGAGGCGGTCGACACAACGCTTGTCGTAGATCTTCGGCAGGTATTCTTCCGGCCACTTGCGGATGCCGGGGATCTGCGAGCCTTCCTCGGGCTGGCAGCCGACGATGCGGATCGCCGGATTCATTTCCTTGAAGTAGCGCGAGCAACCCATGATGGTGCCCGTGGTGCCCATGCTGGAAACGAAGTGCGTGATGCGGCCGTCGGTGTCGCGCCAGAT
>JADLGU010000262.1 GCA_020849155.1 Rhodocyclaceae bacterium
GCGTTACCGTCCCGGTCGGCGAGGACATCGGTTTCCTGCCTGGCACCGAGGAGGAAAAGATGACGCCGTGGATGGGCGCGCTGGAGGACAACCTCGATGTGCTCAACAAGCCGACCGAGGACGGCGGCGAATGGGGCCGCGCCGCCACGCGCGACCTGATCCGCTCGCGCATCAAGGTCAAGTCGCTCAACTTCATGCGCGGCCGCACCTTCATAAACAAGTACCTGATCATCGACGAGGCGCAGAACCTGACGCCGAAGCAGATGAAGACCCTGATCACCCGCGCCGGTCCCGGCACCAAGGTGGTCTGCCTCGGCAACATCGCCCAGATCGACACGCCCTACCTGACCGAGGGCAGCTCGGGCCTGACCTACGTGGTGGACCGCTTCAAGGGCTGGCCGCACAGCGGCCACGTCACGCTGATGCGCGGCGAGCGTTCGCGCCTGGCCGACCACGCCGCCGAGGTGCTGTAGGGTCTGTTCGCATTCATTCTGTCGGAATGGATGCGATCAGACCCTAGCACCGTCCCGCGCAGACCGACTTTTCAGTCCCGCCCGCGCCCGCCGCCGCGCGGGCCATGCTCGCGCTCGGGATGGCGCTGCGGCCGTTCGCGCTCCTGCATGCGCTGCGCCCGCCGGTCCTCGAAGTGCCGCGACCGCCCTTCCGCGCCGCCCTGCCGGTCGCGCTCCTGCAGACGCTTCTGGCGGTTCTCCTGCCACTCCTTGCGGCGCTCCTCGTGCTGCGGGCGGCGCTGCGCATCCTGGTCGCGCCGGCGCTCCTGCAAGGCCTTTTGCCGCTCGACCTTCTGCTTGTCCAGCTGGACTTTCTTGTCCTGCAGCAGCTTGCGGCGCTCGTCGCGCCGCTGCTCGATCACCTTGCGCACCGCCTCGTGGCGGTTGGCGATCGCCGCCTCGTGGCGGGTCGCCTTGAAGAACGCCGGCACCTGCGCCAGCACCCGCGGCCGCGGCTGGCCCCGCAGCGGCGCGAAACCGGCCTGGTTCGGCTTCACCTCGACGCTGCCGTGCCTGGTCTGCAGGGAAGTCGCGCCGACGTTCACCTTGTCGTAGCTTCCCGGCTCGCCCTCCCGCGAGTTCTGCGGGATCACCAGCGGCTCGTGGTCGGTGCCGCGCACGCCGATGGTGGCGGTGGGCGTGCGCACCTGGTAGCTGCGCGGGTTGAACTTGCCGATCCAGCCGGTGACCGAGCGGAAGGTGCCTTCCAGCAGGCTGAAGACGCTCTTGTCCTTGTCGTCGCCCTCGGCCCGGTAGGCGGCGATGCTCATCCGGGTGTTGGGCCGCACGGCGATGAAGCCGCCGTCTTCCATGTCGAGGTGCAGTTCGCCGTCGCGGCCGGTGACGATGCCCTCGCCTTCATGGACGACATCGCCGACGGCGACCCGGCGCGCCTTCTTGGCCTTGTCGAAGACCGTGACCTCGCCTTCGACCAGTTCGACCTTGCCGGCCGGGTTGGGCGGCGCGGCAGCCGGCTGCGGGTTCTGCGCAGAGGCCGCAGAGCTGGCGAGCAGCAGCCCCAGGCCCAGGATCAGGCAACGCATGGAAACCTCCCCAATGTCGGTAGGGAAGTTTAACGGCCGGAAAGGGAAAAGGGTTGAACCGGCTCAGTACGAGCCGGCCGCCGCGAAGTTCTCGAAGCGGGTGTACTCGCCGAGGAAGGTGACGCGCACCGTGCCGATGGGACCGTTGCGCTGCTTGAGGATGTTGATCTCGGCGGCGCCCTTGTCGGGCGAATCGGGGTTGTACACCTCGTCGCGGTAGATGGCCATGATGACGTCGGCGTCCTGCTCGATGGCGCCGGACTCGCGCAGGTCGGACATCACCGGCCGCTTGTTGGGCCGCGACTCGACGTTGCGCGAGAGCTGCGAGAGCGCCACCACCGGCACGTGCAGCTCCTTGGCCAGGGCCTTCACCGAGCGCGAGATCTCCGAGAGCTCGGTGGCGCGGTTCTCGCCTTCGCGCACCGAGGACATCAGCTGCAGGTAGTCGATGACGATCAGGCCGAGCTTGCCGCACTGGCGGTAAAGCCGCCGGGCGCGGGCCCGCAGCTCGGTGGAATTGAGCGCCGGCGTCTCGTCGATGTGGATCGGCGCCTCGTGCAGCTTGCCCAGCGCGAAGGTCATGCGCTGCCACTCGTCGTCGTTGAGCCGTCCGGTGCGCACCCGGTGCTGGTCGAGGCGGCCGACCGATGAGAGGAAGCGCATGGCCAGCTGGGTGCCCGGCATTTCCAGCGAGAAGATGGCCACCGGCAGCTTCGCCTCGAGGGCGACGTGTTCGGCGATATTGAGGGCGAAGGCGGTCTTGCCCATCGAGGGCCGGCCGGCGACGATGACCATGTCGCCCGGCTGCAGGCCGGAAGTCTTCATGTCGAGGTCGTGGAAGCCGGTCG
Source organism: Rhodocyclaceae bacterium (assembly GCA_020849155.1). GTDB lineage: Bacteria > Pseudomonadota > Gammaproteobacteria > Burkholderiales > Rhodocyclaceae > Desulfobacillus. Next base: position 2,404 of record JADLGU010000262.1, read on the forward strand.
GGATGCCGGTGATGTCCGAGGGATGCTCGCGGTCGTAGAGCTCCTGGATGCGGTCCACCACCTGGCCCAGCAGGGGCTGGATGGCGGTGAAGCCTTCCGTGGTGCGCGCCCCGGCGTCCTTGATCTCGAAGACCTTCGACTCGGCCTCGTCGAGCAGCGACTTGGCCTCCCGCCCGGCAGGATTGAGGGCGCTGGCGGCGATCTCGTCGCCCACCGTCACCAGCTTGCGCAGGATGGCGCGCTCGCGGACGATCTCGGCGGAGCGCTGGATGTTGGCGGCAGAGGGCGTGCTGTTGGCAATTTCACCGAGGTAGGCCATGCCGCCGGCCTGCTCGGCCTCGGCGGACTTCTCCAGGGATTCGTACACCGTCACCACGTCGGCCGGCCGCACGGCCTCGATCAGGCGGGCGATGTGGCGGAAGATGCGACGGTGGTCGTCGCGGTAGAAGTCGGCCTCGGAGACCTGGTCGGCGATGCGGTCCCAGGCCGAGTTGTCGAGCAGCAGCCCGCCGAGCAGCGACTGCTCGGCTTCGATCGAATGCGGCGGCAGCTTGAGCGCCGCCAGCTGCGGGTCGCCGCCGCTCGGGGGCGTGAATGCGCGTGCCTGGGCCATGTGCCGTGGAGTTTACCCGCGGCACGGCCACGTGGCGAGTGGATAAGCCCTGTATAAAGCTGTGAGTTGCCTGTGGATAAAATGTGGACTGGAACGCGGCGCCTTCCGCTATCATTTCCCCGACTTGAAATTGGAAGACATCCCCATGCGCGGCACATTCTGGCCCGTCGTCCTCATCGTCATCGGCGGCCTGCTCCTGCTCTCCAACCTGGGCATCCTGCCCCTGGGCGAGGTGAAGGCCCTGGCGGCGACCTGGTGGCCGCTGATCCTGATCCTGATCGGCGTCACCTCACTGCTGAAGAAAGGCCGCTGAGGGACCGCCATGAACCGCCGCCTGGCCCTGCAGCGCCTGTCCGCCCTTTCCGCCGCCTCGCTGCTGCCCTGGGGCGGCGCGGCCTTTGCCGCCACCCCATCGACGCTGAATGCGCTGCCGCGCACGGCGCTGGTGATCGGCAACAGCCGCTACAAGGGCGCGCCGCTGAAGAACCCGGCCAACGACGCCGGGGCCATCGCCGAAAACCTGAAGAAGCTCGGCTTTAACGTCGTCTCCCAGCTCGACGGCGGCAAGACGGCCATGGAAAACGCCATCCGCGCCTATGGCGAACAGCTGGCCAGGAGCAAGGGCGTCGGCCTGTTCTATTTCGCCGGCCACGGCCTGCAACTCTCCTGGCGCAACTTCCTGGTGCCGGTGGACGCCAACCTCGACCGGGTCGAGGACGTGCCGCGCCAGACCGTCGACCTGGCCGGCCTGCTCGGCGGCATCGGCAAGGCCGGCAACCCGATGAACATCGTCATCCTCGACGCCTGCCGCGACAATCCCTTCGGCGGCGAGCTGAAGAGCGGCAAGGGCCTCAGCCAGATGGACGCCCCTATCGGCACCCTGCTCGCCTACGCCACCGCGCCGGGCAACGTCGCCTCCGACGGCTCCGGCGCGAACGGCCTGTACACCGAGCAGCTGCTGCGCGAGATCGGGACGCCGGAAGCGAAGATCGAGGACGTCTTCAAGCGCGTGCGCCTGGCCGTGCGGCGCAGTTCCCAGGGCCAGCAGATTCCCTGGGAGAGCACCTCGCTGGAGGAGGACTTCTACTTCCTGCCGCCGGCCAGCATCAGGAAGCTCTCCGAGGAGGAGCTGGCGCGCCAGTTCGCCGAGGAGGCCGCGATCTGGGAGAAGGCCCAGCAGGCCGGGCAGATCGCCGCCGTCGAGAATTACATCAGGCGCTATCCGAGCGGCCACTTCTCGGAACTGGCCCAGGTGCGGCTCGACCGCATGCTGGCCAGGCAGGGCGAGAAAAAAGTCGGTCTGGTCAATACGGCGGCCAATCCCTACACCAAGGGAACGGGCGTCATCGATTTGAACTACCGGGTCGGCGACCGCTACGTCTTCCGCTCGATCGACCTGCTGACCCGGGTCGAGAACCGTAAGGTGGTCAACACCGTCAGCGAGATCGCCGAGGACAAGGTGATCTACAACAACGGCGCCCTCGTCACCGATCTGCTCGGCAACATCCTCAAGCGGCCGGACGGCACCAGCTTCAGCCCGAGCCAGTTCTTCGTCAGCGAATACAGCCTCGGCAAGAAATGGACGACGCGCTATGCGATCCATTTCGCCAGGGGCGGGCAGGACACCATCGAGCTCGAACTGAAGGTCGTCGGCCGGGAGACCGTCACCGTTCCGGCCGGGACTTTCGACAGCTACAAGGTCGAGGCGCGCGGCTGGGTGCTCGGAATCGGCCAGTCGCTGGAGTGGACCTTCTGGGTCGCGCCGGACAAAGTCAATCGCATCGTCGCCATGGAGGCCTGGTGGCGCCAGCGCGGACGCATCACCCGCTCCGAACGCCAGGAGCTCGAGTCCTACACCCGTGCCGGCTAGGCGAGGAACCGCAGCAACTCCGCCCCCAGCCGCGTGGCGCCCGCCAGCCCCAGCGCCACGCCCACAGACAGCGCCACCGAGAAGAATGCCTCGCGCCGGCCGAGCGTTTTCAGCATCACGGCGAAGGTCGACACGCAGGGGATGTAGAAGGTCAGGAACACCAGGAAGACGAGGATCTGCACCCAGTCGAGCAGCGGCGCGATCTCCAGCGTGCCGAGCGCCTGGTACACCATCAGCAAGGAGAGCTCCTTCCTCAGGATGCCGAATAGGATCGGCACGCCGAGCGCGACCGGCAGCCCCAGCCACCATGACGTCACCGGTATAAGCAGCGCGTTGATGGCGTCGTCCGCGCCGTAGTGCGCCAGCAGCGCCAGCACCACGCTGCCGGTCACCAGCAACGGCGTGACGATGGTCAGGATGTCGCTGGTGCGCATCCAGGTGTTCCTCAACAGTGCCGGCCAGGCCGGCAGGCGGTAGGGCGGGATTTCCAGCACCATGCCGCGCACGTCCTCCGGATAGCGCCGGCCGAGCAGCCTGCCGAGCACCGCCACCGTCAGCATGGCCAGGGCGAAGATCACCAGCACCCCCGCCACGCCCAGATATTTTCCGCCCAGCGCCAGCACGATGGCCGAGCGCGCCGAGCAGGGTACGAAGGTGATCAGGATCGACGCCACGACACGCTCACGCCCGCGGGAAGCCGCCGCCGCCGCGGAGATGGCCGGCACGTTGCAGCCGAGGCCCATGAGGAAGGGCACCGCCACGCCGCCGTGCAGGCCCACCGCGTGGAAGCCGCGGTCCACCACGAAGGCGACGCGATGCATGATGCCGGATTCCTCCAGCGCCACCAGCAGCAGCACC
>JADLGU010000263.1 GCA_020849155.1 Rhodocyclaceae bacterium
CGAGCGCGCCATGGCGTCGGCCTCGACCGGCTCGACGCCGATCACCCGGATCTCCGGGCGCAGGCGCTTGACGTAGGCGCCGATGCCGGCAATCAGCCCGCCGCCGCCGACGGGCACGAAGAGGGCGTGGATCGGCTTCGTGTGCTGGCGCAGAATCTCCATGCCGATGGTGCCCTGGCCGGCGATCACCTCCGGATCGTCGTAGGGATGGACGAAGGTCAGCCGGCGCTTCTTCTCCAGTTCCAGCGCGTGGCGGTAGGCCTCATCGTAGGAATCCCCCGCCAGCACCACCTCGGCGCCGCGCGCCGCCACGGCACCGATCTTGATCTGCTGCGTCGTCACCGGCATGACGATCACCGCCTTGCAGCCCATCCGCCGCGCCGCCAGCGCCACGCCCTGGGCGTGGTTGCCGGCCGAAGCGGTGATGACGCCGCGCCTGAGCGCCGCCGGCGCGAGGTGCGCCATCTTGTTGTAGGCGCCGCGCAGCTTGAAGGAGAACACCTCCTGCATGTCCTCGCGCTTGAGCAGCAGCTTGTTGGCGAGGCGCGCGGACAGGTTGGGCGCCGTTTCGAGCGGCGACTCGATCGCCACGTCGTAGACCCGGGCGGTGAGGATTCGGCTGAGATAGTCGGTGCTCATGGTTCGCCTTGGGTGACCAGATAGGAGAGCAGGGTCCGCAGCTTGCCGCCGTTGATCGGCTTGTGCAGCAGCGGGAAGCCCGAGGCCTTGGCTTCGCGCAGGCGGTCCGGCGCGGTGTCGCCGGTGACGATGGCGGCCGGAATCGGCGCGCCCACGGCCTGCCGCACCTGGCGGATGGCCTCGACCCCGGTGGCCCCGCCGCGCAGGCGGTAATCGGCCAGGACCGCCTGCGGCCGGAACCCGCCCGCCGCCAGCGAGCGCAGCGCGTCCTCCGCGGACTCCGCGGCGATCACCTGGCTGCCCCACTGGGCCAGCAGCTGGCGCATCGCCTGCAGGATCAGCGCATCGTCGTCGATCACCAGGATGCTCGCCCCCTTCAGCGGATCGAGGGCCGCCGGGGCCGCGACTTCGGGCGCCGCGGCGACGCTCCCCAACGGCACCGATACGGCAAACACCGAGCCCTTGCCGGGCCAGGACGCGAGGGTGATCGGATGGTCGAGCAGCCGCGCCAGGCCATCCACGATGGCCAGCCCGAGGCCGAGGCCCTTGGCCCGGTCGCGCTCGGGATTGCCCAGCTGGTAGAACTCGCGAAAGATTTCCCGCTGCAGATGCGAGGGAATGCCCGGCCCGCTGTCCCAGACCTGCAGCAGCAGACGCTCGCCCCGGCGGCGGCAGCCGATCACGATGCCGCCGGCGGAGGTGTAGCGGACGGCATTGGCGGCCAGATTGCGCAGTATCCGCTCCAGCAGGATCGGGTCGCTGCGCACCCACAGCCGGCAGGGCATGACCTCCAGGCGCAGGCCCTTGGCGGCGGCCTGCTGGGCGAACTCCTTGCCGAGGCGGCCCAGCACGGCGCTGATCGGGAAGCTGCGCAGCTCGGGCTGGATCACGGCGGCATCGATCCGGGAGAAATCGAGCAGCGAGTTGAGCAGGTCCTCGAGGCCGCGGCCGGCCGACTTGATGCTGCCGACCACAGGGTGATGCGGGGTGCCGGCCAGGTCGTGGTCGAGGATGTCGGTGAGCAGCTGGAGCGCGTACACCGGCTGGCGCAGATCGTGGCTGGCCGCCGCCAGGAAGCGGGTCTTGGCGTGGCTGGCCTCCTCGGCGATCTCCTTTTGCCGCCGCAGCGCCGCGGCCAGCTCCTGGTTTTCGATGCGCAGGCGAATGGCCTTCTCCAGGGAGCGCAGGATGTTGCGGCCGTTGAGCAGGTTCAGCAGCAGGAACACCAGGGTGATGGCGCCCATCCCCAAAAGGATCGCCCCGCCCTCGAGCGCCAGCCGCAGGGCGAACGGTCCGATGGCGCCGACGGAGAACATCAGATAGGCGGGGTAGAACGCCGACAGCGAGCCGATCGACACCGCCGTCACCCCGGCGATCAGCATCACCAGGAAGCCGATCACGGCCGGATCGCCGCTGAAGAAGACGAAGCCGGCGATGCCCCACAGCAGGCCGCCCAGTCCGTATACCCAGGCGATGCGCCATCCCCAGGCGGCCGCCTCGCGCCGGTCCGGCCGGGCCCGCCGATAGCCCAGGATGCACAGCCCGCGGGCCAGGGCCTGCAGCAGCACCACGCCCAGCCAGGCCAGCAGCCAGGCCAGCGGCGCCCGTCCCCAAAGCAGCAGCACCAGCACCAGCGCGGCGGCGAGGTTGCTGAGCAGCCCGGCGGGCGCCTGGCGATACAGCAGCGCCACCCGTTCCTCGAGGACGGCGTCGGCCGGGACGGCCGGAGTCTGTGCGGCAAGGGGCTTCAAACGATGCCGTACCTGTGCGCCAGGGCCGCCACCTGGGTGCGGGAGCGGACGCCCAGCTCCCCGTAGATCGCCGCCAGGTGCGAGCGCACCGTGTTCTCGCTCAGATCCAGGCTGCGGGCGATCTGCTTGTTCGACAGACCCTGGCACAGCAGGCCCATGACATCGATCTGGCGCTGGGTCAGCTTCCAGGGCGAGCGCAGGCAGTCCGGCGCGCTCCCGCCGGGCCGCGGCTCGGCCCTGGACGCGCCGTCGCCGCCGGCCAGCACTTCCTCCAGCACGGCCAGCATTTCCTGGCCGTTCGCCGATTTCGGCAGGAAGGCCTGGGCGCCGGCTTCCAGGCTGTCCCGCATGGCCGCATCCGACTCGACGCCGGAGAGCACCACCAGGGGGCTGGCGGGGTAGCAGCGGCGGATCATCCGCACGCCGTCGCGGCCGCGCATGCCGGGGAGATTCAGGTCGAGCAGGATCAGATCGAACTCGTCGTGGCTCTCGGCCAGCAGCAGCGCCCCCTCGACGCTGCCGGTCTCCAGCAGGACCGCGGCCGGGTCGAGCCGGGCGAGCAGGAGCTTGGCGCCCTCGCGGAACAGGGCGTGATCGTCGACCAGCAGGATTTTCATGTCGGCCGCCATTATGCATCGGCGGGCCGTCGGGGGCGAAGCGCCGGGCCGCTATCGCCCCAGCGTGAAGCAGAAGGTCGCGCCGCCCTCCGGCGCCGCTTCGGCCCAGATGCGGCCGCCGTGGCGCTCGACGATGCGGCGCGCGGTGGCGAGACCGATGCCGCTGCCCTCGAAGCGCTCCTGGCTGTGCAGGCGGTGGAAGGGCTCGAAGATCCTGGCCGCCTGCTCCATCTCGAAGCCGACGCCGTTGTCGCGCACGCAATAGACGCGCGCGCCGTCGTCCTGCCGGGTGTCGAAGCCGATGACCGTCTCCGGGCGCTCGGCCGAATACTTCCAGGCGTTGCCGAGCAGGTTGGCGAGCACGCTCTGCAGGAGGCTGGGGTCGCCCTCGGCGACGATGTCGCGGCCGATGCGCCACTCGATGCGGCGGGCCGGCTCGCGGCCGGCCAGCTCCGCGGCGATCTCGTCGGCCAGGGCGGAGAGGTCCACGGTTTCGCGATGCAGCTCGCCACGGGCGCTGCGCGAGAAGGCCAGCAGGTCCTCGACCATGTTCGACATGCGGCGGGCGGCGCGCATCACGCGCTGCAGGTGGCCGCGGCCTTGTTCGTCGAGGCGCTCGCCGTATTCCTCCAGCACGATCTCACTGAAGCCGCGGATCGAGCGCAGCGGCGCCTGCAGGTCGTGGGCGGCGGAGTAGCTGAAGGCCTCCAGCGCCTGGTTGGCATGCCGCAGCTCGGCCGTGCGCACGGCGACCAGCTCGTCGAGGTGGTCGCGCTCGTGCTGCAGCTGGCGGCGCGCCTCGCCGAGCTGGCCGGCCATGTCGTCGACGGCCCGCGCCACTCGGGCGATCTCGTCGCGGCCGACGATGCCGGTGCGCGCGGAAAAGTCGGTCTGCGCGACACGGCGCACCGTGTCGATGACGCGGCGCAGGCGGCGCGTCAGCAGGATGTCGAGGACCAGCCAGACCAGCAGGGCGAAGAGCAGGATCACCGCGGTCAGCTTGGCGGCGGCGGCCTGCACATCCGACCGGGCGGCGGCCTTGCGCTCGCTCAGGTCGTGCTCGATGAACAGCAGGCCGACCCGCTCCTTGCCGAGGCTACGCTTGCCGGCGTCGAAACTGACCGGGAACAGCGCCGCCACCGAGTCGCCGCCCTCGCCCAGGCGGACGAGGCCGCCGCGCTGGCGGCGCACCTTGCCGGCTTCGGCCAACAGATCGGCGTTGCGGACCAGGCGCGGCAGCACCGCCGCCGCCGTCTCGCCCAGCGCCAGGCTGCGGCTGGCGGCGATCACCCGGCCGTCCTCGCCGATCGCCACCGCCAGGCGATGGCCGCGCTGCGTGCCCAGGTTGGCCAGTTCGGCCTGTGCCGTATCCTCCAGGCGGTTGCGGTAATAGGTCTCCAGCATCGACTGCAGGCGGACGGCGCGCTGGGCCATCTGCTCCAGGCCAGCCGCCTCCACCTCCCCCGCCTCCTCCGCGGCATGGCGCAGGCTCACGACCAGGGAAACCGCCAGGGCGAAGCCGATCAGCAGCAGCGGGATGCCGGTGCGCAGCCGAAACCCCGCGGCATGGACGGCCAGATCGTCGAGCCAGGACTTCATCGCGGCAGGCCGAAGGCCAGGTTGAGCGGCGGCCGGTCGATCAGGCCGGCGGCCAGCATCTCGTCCCGGATGTGCGCCAGCAGCGCCCGCAGCCGCGCCGCATCGTCGGCGAAATAGTCCCGGTTCTCCCGTTCGCCGAGCGGCCGCAGCCCTTCCCAGGCGCGGCTGAATTCGGCTGCGCTCAGGCCGTAGCGTTTCGCCGCCCGGGCGGCGGCCCGGGCATCGAGCGGTGTCCAGTCCGCGCGCGCCGCGAAGAGCGCACCCGCCAGGGCGGAAAGCCGCCCCGGCGGCACCGCACCCTCGTGGATCACCAGCACCCTCAGGATGTCCCCGTCGTCACGGCGCGTGTCGTAAATGCCGCGGGCGCCCAGCTGTTCCAGCCGGCTGGAGAACGGCTCATGGCCGACGGCGGCATCGATGCGGCCGGCGGCGTATTCGCGCACCTGCTCGTGCGGCAGCAGGGCCACCAGTTCGACGTCGGCGGGCGCCAGGCCGACCTCGCGCAGGGCGTGCGCCAGAAGGAAGGAACCGACCGCGGCGCTCTCCACCGCCACGCGGCGGCCGCGCAGCTCCTTCATCGACGCGATAGGCGGCCGCGCCATGATCCTGCCTGCCCCGGCGGAAAGGTCGGTCAACGCCGCCACCCGCAGCGGCAGGCCTTCGGCGGCGAGCAGGAGGGCTTCATCGAGGGTGAGGATCGCCGCTTCCAGGGTCCGGTTGCGGAAGGCCTGCAGGGTCGCCGTTTCGGAAGCCAGCTCGACGACGCGCACGCCGGCACCGAGACGACCGTCGTCGCCGGCCTGGATGAAGGGCGCATTGCCCGGCCAGGGGCTGAGGCCGAAGCGCAGTTCCGGCGCAGGACGCGCGCAGGCGCCGAGAAAAAGCAGGACCGCATACCCGAGGCAAGCCGTGAAACGCATCGGATTCCTTCGTGACAATTATGGTTTTGTGGTCACGCCGGGTTCTGGGGCGCCGTCCCGGCAGCCCGCGGCTGCCGATTGCAAGAACGAACGTATAGCACAAACGGGTAATCCAGGCATTCGGAATATTCCTGACCAAAATACGACGGCCTTATGTTGCGCCGCAATAAGCTAGAATTTCGCCATGACCGTCCGCCTGCGCGAAATCCCCTACAACTACACTTCCTTCTCTGACCGCGAGATCGTCATCCGCCTGCTCGGGCCGGAGGCCTGGCGGGTGCTCGACAAACTGCGCGCCGAGCGCGTCACCGGCCGCTCGGCGCGCATGCTCTACGAAGTGCTGGGCGACATCTGGGTGGTGCAGAGGAATCCCTACCTCGAGGACGATCTGCTCGACAATCCCGGCCGCCGCGAGGCGCTGATCGGGGCCTTGCGCCACCGCCTCGCCGAGATCGAGAAGCGGCGCCAGGGCAACGAGAGCGTGGCGCAGCTGCTGGCGGCGGCGCACGTCGCCGTCGAACGCTTCGCCGCCGCCTTCGCCGCCACCGCCGAGTTGCGCGAGCGCGTGCGGCGCACGCTCGCCCGCCGCACCCGGCGCGACAACATCTGCTTCGACGGCTTGAGCCGCGTCTCCCACGTCACCGA
>JADLGU010000264.1 GCA_020849155.1 Rhodocyclaceae bacterium
GTATGCTCTGGCGGCGCGCAACGCCAGCCGGCTGGCCGAAGAGATGACCAAACAGCCGGCGCCGGCGCTGGCCTGAACGATTGATCCTCCCTCTCCGCCGCAAGCGGGGGAGAGGGACGGGGGAGAGGGGGAAAATGACCGCGACAACCCTGCACCGGCTGATGCTGGCCGGCGAATTCGTCTTCTATCTGCTGCTCGGCTTCGCCCTGACGGCGCGCTGCGGCTGGGTCTGGCAGCAGGCCGTCGGACTGGCGCTGATCCTGATCGTGGCGGGCCGCGCCTTCATCATCGGCGTCACCTTCGCCTTCGCCCGCGCCTACGCCGCGCCGCCGCCCGCGGGGCTGCGGATCGGCGTGGCGCGGGGGCTGGCGATGTATCTGCGCGAGCTGGCGGCCTTCTTTGCGCTGTTCACCCTGATCATGCCCTTCGAGCGCCTGCTGATGAGCAGGGACCGGCTCGGCACATGCCGGAACGGGAGGCTGCCGCTGCTGCTGATCCACGGCTACCAGTGCAACCGCGGCTACTGGATCCAGATGCGCGGTCGCCTCGAGCGCGCCGGCTGGCAGGTGGCGACGCTCAGCCTGAATCCGGTTTTCAACGACATCGACGGCTATGTCGAGCCGCTGGCGCGGCGCATCGAGGAGGTCCTCGCCGCCACCGGCGCCGAGCGGGTGATCCTGGTCGGCCACAGCATGGGCGGGCTGGTGTCGCGCGCCTATCTTCGCCGCCACGGCGTCGAGCGGATTGCCAGGCTGATCACCCTCGGCTCGCCGCACCAGGGCAGCCGGCTGGCGGTGCTGGGCCTGGGCGAGAACGGCCGCCAGATGGTGCCGGGCAGCCAGTGGCTGCAGGCGCTCAACGCGCCCGGCGCCGTGCCGCTGCCGGAGACGGTGTCGCTCTACAGCTGCCAGGACAACTACGTCATGCCGCAGGACAGCTCGCTGCTGGAAGGGGCGAAGGTCGTGCCGCTGGCCGGCATCGGCCACCTCGAGATGGCCTTCTCGCCGGAGATCGAGCGGCGGCTGCTGGCGGAATTGAGTGATAGCTGAACGAATGTGTATAATTCGATAATTCATACACATCTGGGGCAATAGCGTGCGGACCAATATCGACATCGACGAAGCACTCATGGATGCTGCCATGAAGGCCGGAGGATTCCGCACCAAGAAGGAAACCGTCGAGGCGGCGCTTCACGTCCTGACGCGCCAGCGACAAGGCTGCGCCCGGCTCTGGGCATTGCGCGGCAAGGTCGACTGGGATGCCGACTACGATTACAAGTCGCTCCGCAGGGGAAGAGCCCGTTGATTCTGGTCGATTCCAGTGTCTGGATCGACTTCTTCCGCGGCACCGCCACCCGCAAGAGTGAGTTCCTTGCCCGCCGGATCGACGCCGGCGGCGACGACATCGCGGCGGGCGATCTTGTCGTCGCGGAGGTGCTGCAGGGATTTCGATCCGAGAAACAGGCGCGGGAGGCCGCGGCGGCTTTTGCCCTGATCGAGACCGTGGACATCGGCGGGCGGACGCTGGCGGTCAAGTCGGCCCAAAACTACAGGCTGTTGCGGGCCAAGGGCGTCACGGTGCGCTCGACCATCGATTGCCTGACCGCCACTTTCTGCATCGAGCGGCGCATCCATTTGCTGCACGACGACAGGGATTACGATCCCTTCGTGCGCCATCTCGGCCTGCGCGTCGCGGCAGGCTGAAAGATCACAGAAGCTTCAGCACTTCCTCCCCGTGGTTGGGGCAGTTGGGGTCGTCGAGGACGTGGGCGATGCGGCCCTTTTCGTCGATGATGAAGGTCACCCGCTCGTTCATGCCGGTGAGCGCCCGCGCCACGCCGAACAGTCCCGAGCCCGCCACCCCGTAGGCCTTGGCGACGCTGCGGTCGGTGTCGGCCAGGAGGGGGAAATTCAGCTTGTACTTGGCGGTGAACTTCTGGTGCGAGGCTTCGTTCTGCGAGGAGACGCCGAGGATGGCCGCCCCCTTCGCCGCGATGTCGCGGTTGACGTCGCGCAGCGAGCAGGCCTGGGCGGTGCAGCCCGGGGTGTCGTCCATCGGGTAGAAGTAGAGCACCAGCTTCTTGCCGCGGAAATCGTCCAGCGAGACGCTGCTGCCGTCGGTGGCGTGGCTGGAAAAGGCGGGGGCCGGGTCGCCGGGTTTCGGTCTCATGGTTGTTCTCCTGTCGGGGTTGGGGGGTGTTGTCGTTTTAGAAATGGATCCCGCGCATCAGCTGGCTGAAGGCGATCTGGTCGGCGGTGGGCTTGGCCTCGCCTTCCTTCTTGCCGGCTGCCGCCGACGAGTCCGGGAACATGCGGAAGCTGGTGTTCATGATGATCTGCGCCACCTTGGGCGAGACGGCATGGATCACCTGGCCGAAGATGCCCAGGCGGGTGGCGATCCGCACCGGCTTGTGGATGATGGCGTCCACCACCAGGTCGGCGGCTTCCTCGGGCGAGAGGGTCGGCACGCTCTGGTAGAGCTTGGTCGGGGCGATCATCGGCGTCCTCACCAGCGGCATGTTGATGCTGGTGAAGTCGATGCCGCGGTCGGCGAACTCCGAGGCGGCGCAGCGCGAGAAGGCCTCCAGCGCCGACTTCGAGGCGACGTAGGCCGAGAAGCGCGGCGCATTGGTGAGCACGCCGATGGAGGAGATGTTGATGATGTGGCCCTTCTTCTTGCCGATCATGCCGGGCAGGAAGCCCATGGCCAGGCGCACCGCGGCGAAATAGTTGAGCTGCATGCAGCGCTCGAAGTCGTGGAAGCGGTCGAAGGAGTTCTCGATGGCGCGGCGGATCGAGCGGCCGGCATTGTTGATGAGGATGTCCACGCCGCCGTATTCCTCGGTCAC
>JADLGU010000265.1 GCA_020849155.1 Rhodocyclaceae bacterium
CGGCGAGGTGCAGCTGGAGGCCCTGGTGCGCAACATCCTGCCGCCCGGCAGCTTCGAGTTCCAGTTCACCCTTTCCAACGGCACCCGCGCCGACTGCGTGCTGAGGCTGCCCGAGCCGACCGGCCTGGTGGCGGTGGACGCCAAGTTCCCGCTGGAGAACTACCACCGCATGTTCGCGCCGGACGCCTCGGAATTCGAGCGCCGTGCCGCGCAGACCGACTTTCGCGCCGACCTGAGGAAGCACATCGACGCCATCGCCTCGAAGTACATCCTGCCCGACGAGACCTCGGATGGCGCCGTGATGTTCTTGCCGGCCGAGGCGGTGTTCGCCGAGGTCCACGCCTACCATGCCGAGGTGGTCGGCTACGCCATGCAGAAGCGGGTCTGGATCGTCTCGCCGACGACGCTGATGGCGGTCCTCAACACCGCGCGGGCGGTGCTCAAGGACGTCGAGACGCGGCAGCAGATCCACATCATCAAGGACGCCCTGGGCAAGCTCTCCAAGGACTTCGCCCGCTTCGACGATCGCATGCAGAAGCTGGCGACGCACATCGACCAGGCGCAGAAGGACGTGCAGGACGTGCAGGTCAGCAGCCGCAAGATCAGCGGCCAGTTCGCCCGCATCGAGGGCGTGGAATTGGACGGCATCGAGGCGCCGCCGGCGGTGGCGCCGGTGCCCCTGCGCAAGACGGGCGAGCAATGAGCTGGCCGCGCGCCTTCGCCGCCCTGGTTGTGCTGGGTTCCTGCGGCGCGGCGCTGGCTATCGGCCCCGCCGACGGCAGCCAGCCGGTCACGATGTTCTGGTTCGCCGGCCTGGGCGGGGCCGGCATGCTGGGCGGCTGGCTGGCCTGGAACTCGATCTCCTCCAGCCGCCTGCGCGACCAGCTCAACCTGATCGACACCGCCTTCCGCTGCGTCGATGTCGCCGTGGTCGGCCTCGACGACCGGGGCCACATCTTCTTCGCCAACCTGGCGGCCGCCCGGCTGGCCGGCCGGGAGCAGGCGGCCCTGACCGGCCTGCCCTTCGACGAGGCCTTCCCGCTGCGCGGCGCGGCCGATGGCGCGGCCCTAAGGCTGGAACAGCTGCAGGCGGCCTGTGACGAAGCGGCGCCGGCCCTGCGCGCGGTGCTGCGCGACAGCGCCGACAACGAGCATGTGCTCGACATCAGCTGCGCCTGCGAGGAGGGCGCCGGCCGCCAGGTGAGCTTCCTGGCCATGGAGGATGTCTCGATCCCTCACGGCATTTCGCTCGAGCTGTTCTGGCAGGCCAACCACGACGCCCTGACCGGGCTGGTCAACCGCCGCGGCTTCGAGGAGCAGCTGCACAAGGCCATCACCGTCGGCGGCGCGCCGGACAAGCAGCACACCCTGCTGTTCATCGACCTCGACCGCTTCAAGCTGATCAACGACAGCGGCGGGCATGCCGCCGGCGACGAGTTCCTGCGCCAGATCGCCGCGGTGCTGCGCGCGCGCGTGCGCACCAGCGACGTGCTGGCGCGCATGGGCGGCGACGAGTTCGCCGTGCTGCTGCATGCCTGCCCGGTCGAACAGGCGCTGCGCATCGCCAATGCCATCCGCCAGGACGTCTCCAACTTCCGCTTTGTCTGGCGCGAGAAGATCTTCCATGTCGGCGCCAGCATCGGCCTAGTGGTGCTGTCCGACCCGGCAGCCAGTGCGGAGGAGGTGATGGAGCAGGCCGACAGCGCCTGCTACGCCGCCAAGGAGGCCGGCCGCGACCAGATCCGCGTCTATCACGCCAAGGCCGCCAGCCAGCAGCCGCGCGCCGAGATGAACATCGTCGAGACCATCCACGACGCCATCGAGCGCAACGGCTTCCGCCTGTTCCGCCAGCGCATCGCCGGGCTGGACGAGTCGACCGCCGGCGCCCGCCATTTCGAGCTGCTGCTGCGCCTGGTCGACCGCGAAGGCAAGATCGTACCGCCGATGGTGTTCATCCCCGCCGCCGAGCGCCACAACATGATGCAGGCCATCGACCGATGGGTGCTCGCCCACGCCCTGCCGGCGATCCGCCGCGAATGCGAGGCCACGCCGGACCAATTGCCGGTGTTCGACATCAACCTGTCGGCGGAGAGCATCAACGACAGCCGCTTCCCGGCCTTCGTGCGCGAGCAGATCGCCCTGCACAAGGTGCCGCCGCAGGCGGTCTGCTTCGAGATCACCGAGACCCTGGCGGTGGCCAACCTGACCAAGGCGGCCGAGCTGATCCGCGAGCTGAAGGAACTGGGACTGCGCTTCGCGCTGGATGACTTCGGCGCCGGCATGTGCTCCTTCGCCTACCTCAAGCACCTGCCGGTGGACTACGTCAAGATCGACGGCGCCTTCGTCCGCGACATGTTCGCCGAGCCGATGAACCGCGAGGTGGTGTCCGCCATCAACAACATCGCCCACTCGCTCGGCATGAAGACCATCGCCGAGTTCGTCGAGACGGAGGGCACGCTCAACCGCTTGCGCGAAATGGGCGTCGACTACGCCCAGGGCCACGCCGTCGGCCGGCCGTTCTACTTTTCCTAGATCAGCCCTTCGAAGGGCTGCACATCGACCAGTTCTCCCGGCGCGACATTGCCGCGTTCCTGTTCGACGGCGATGATGCAGTTGGCTTCGGACATCGAGCGCAGCACGCCCGATCCCTGTGAGCCGGTGGCGCGTACCTTCCATTCGCCGTTCTCGCAGAACAGGATGCCGCGCTGGAACTCGCTGCGGCCGGGACGCTTCTTCAGGGCCGAGACGCAGGGCACGCGGAAGCGCGCGAGCGGTTCGACCGGATCGACGCCCGAGAGCTTGAGCAGCGCGTCTCGCACGAACTCGTAGAAGGTCACCATCACCGCCACCGGATTGCCGGGCAGACCGAACAGCCAGGCCGCCTTCCCGTCGCCTCCGATCCGGCCGAAGGCCATCGGCCGGCCGGGACGCATGGCGATCTTCCAGAAGGCCACCTCGCCCAGTTTCGCCATCAGCGCGCGGATGAAGTCCGCCTCGCCCACCGAGACGCCGCCGCTGGTGACGATGGCGTCGGCCGCAGCCGCCTGCCGGAAGGCGGCCTCCAGCGCCGCCGGATCGTCGCGCACCACGCCGAGGTCTACGATCTCGCAGCCGAGGCGCGCCAGCATGCCGTGGATCGTGTACCGGTTGCTGTCGTACACCTCGCCCTCCTTGAGCGGCGTGCCGATCGAGGCGAGCTCGTCGCCGGTGGAGAAGAAGGCGACGCGCGGGCGGCGCCGCACCGTCACCTCGCCGATGCCGAGGGAGGCGATGAGCCCCAGCTCGGCCGGCCGCAGCAGCTTGCCGGCACGGATCGCCGGGCTGCCTTCGCGCAGATCCTCGCCGGCGCGGCGCAGGTTCTGGCCGCTGCGCTGCCTGGGCGGCACCAGGATGCGGTCGCCTTCGGCGCGCGCCACCTCCTGGATCACCACCGTGTCGGCGCCTTGCGGAATCACGCCGCCGGTCATGATGCGCACGCATTCGCCCGGGCCGAGACGGCCCTCGAAGGCGCGCCCGGCGAAAGTGGTGCCGGCGAGCCGCAGCGCGGTCTCGCCCTCGGCGGCGAGGTCGGCGAAGCGCACCGCATAGCCGTCCATGGCCGAGTTGTCGTGGGCCGGCACGTTCAGGGGGGAGACGACATCCTCGGCCAGCACGCGGCCGAGCGCCGCGCGCACGGCGACGCGCTCGACGCCCGCCACCGGCTCGACCAGGTCGAGGATGAGCCGGCGGGCGCGCTCGGCGTTGAGCGACTCGGGATCGTAATCGTCGGCGCAGGAGAGGGTCTGCAACAGCGAAGTCATGTCTGCAATTGATTCAGTTCTTCGAGCGTGTTGATGTTGGCGAAGGCGGCCTCGTCGGCGAAGGGCACTTCGACCACCTTCAGCGCCGCGTACCAGGCGTCCACCTTGCGCCCGCCGCTTTCGAGGAAGGCGGTCAGGCCGTCGAGCACCTCGCGCCGCACCAGGGAGAATACCGGATGCGGCTGGTTTCCGGTCTTCGCCACGGCGAGATCGGCGCCGGCGGCCTCCAGCGCGCCGTGCAGGCGCGCCACCAGGTCCTCCGGCAGGAAGGGCGAGTCGCAGGGCGCGGTGACCAGCAAGGGCGTCTCGCAGGCGGAGAGGCCGGCGTGCAGGCCGGCCAGCGGCCCGGCATAACCGCCGATGCGGTCGGCAATCACCGGATGGCCGAAGGCGGCATAGGCCTCGGGATTCTGGTTGGCGTTGATGAGCAGGCCTTCCACCTGCGGCGCCAGGCGCTCGATGGCCCAGGCCACCATCGGCCGACCGCGGAAGGGCTGCAGGCCCTTGTCGCGTCTGCCCATGCGGCGGCCGAGTCCGCCGGCGAGGATCAGGCCGGTGATCTTCATGCGACAGCCGCGGCGGATTTGTGGAACCGCTCGGCGCCGGTGAACAGCAGGTAGTGCTTGCCCTGGGCGCGGCCGATCATGGTCATGCCGGCGCGCCGCGCCAGGTCGTAGCCCATCTGCGTCAGTCCCGAGCGCGAAACCAGGAAGGGGATGCCCATCTGCGCCGTCTTGATGACCATCTCCGAAGTGAGTCGGCCGGTGGTGTAGAAGACCTTGTCGCCGCCGTCGAGGCCGTCCAGCCACATGCGGCCGGCGATGGCGTCCACGGCGTTGTGGCGGCCGACGTCCTCGACGAACATGAGGATCTCGGCGCCCTGCGCCAGGGCGCAGCCGTGCACGGCGCCAGCCTGCTTGTAGATCGATTCGTGTTGGCGCACCGCGTCGAGCAGGGCGTACAGGGTGGCCTCGTCGAGGCGGGCGTCGCTCGGCAGGGCGATGCGATCGAATTCCTCCAGCAGCTCGCCGAACACCGTGCCCTGGCCGCAGCCGGTGGTGACGGTGCGCTTTTCCATGCGCGCCTCGAGGTCCGCCGCCGGGCGGGTGGTGGTGACGGCGACCGAGTCGGTCTCCCAGTCGACCTGCACGGCGGCGATGTCCTCCAGCCGCGCCACCAGGCGCTGGTTGCGCAGATAGCCGATGGCCAGCGCCTCGGGCGCGCCGCCCAGGGTCATCAGGGTGACGACCTCGCGCTTGTCGATGTAGAGGGTCAGCGGATGCTCGCCGGCGATCGGCGTCGGCACGGTCTCGCCGCGCTCGTTGACGGCGGCGATGGTGACGGTGGCCGGGCGGGCGGCGCTGGTGAGCTGCGGGCGGTAGGGCACGAGGGTTCAGCCCCCCGTCATCGACATGAAGCGGACGACCTTCGGGTCGCGCATCTGCTCGTTGAAGTCGTGGCCCTTCGGCTTGATGCCCATCGAGTCGACGATGGCCTGGCGCAGCAGGGCGTCGTCGCCGGGGTTGGCGCGCAGCACCGGCATCAGGGGCAGGGCGGCGTTCTGGCCGAGGCAGGGGTAGAGCTCGCCCTTGCAGGTGATGCGCACGCGGGTGCAGCTGTCGCAGAAGTTGTGCGAATGCGGCGAGATGAAGCCGATCTTGGTGCGCGTGCCGGGGATGCGCCAGTAGCGCGCCGGCC
>JADLGU010000266.1 GCA_020849155.1 Rhodocyclaceae bacterium
AGCTGACCAACATCAACAAGGAGATCGAGGCGATCAAGAAGCTGGAGCTTGTAGTCTGCTCCGATTCGACCATCACGCCCTCGGGCCTCTGGGCCGACGTACTGCTGCCGATCGCCACGCATTTCGAGCGCCACGGTGGGGCGCTGCCCTGGTACACGGGCCACTACTACAGCCACCGTCCCAAGGCGATCGCGCCGCTCGGCGAGTCGAGGACCGACTTCCAGGTGTTCACCGAGCTGGCGTATCGGTTGGAAAAACTCGACCCGGCGCTGAAAGACTTCGGCAAGCGCTACAACCCGCGCGCCGGGCGCGGCTATTTCGACGACCCCGACGACGTCGACGAGGACTATCTTGCCGCCTGGTGGAAGGACAAGGTGCAGGCCCGCCAGGGCGTGGCGATGTCGTGGGAGGAGTTCAAGCGTCGCGGCGTCTACAAGTTCGAATTCAAGGAACCGCTGGTGGCCTTCCGCGAGCAGATCGAGCGGGGCAAGCCCTTCCAGACGCCCTCCGGCAAGATCGAGGTCTTCTCGACGACGCTGGCCAAGGTCACCGACTGGACGAAGACGCAGTGGGGCTATGCGATCCCCGCCATCCCGAAGTGGATCGAGCCCTTCGAGTCGCTCAACCACCCGCTGGCGAAGATCTACCCCTTCCACATGGTGACGCCGCACCCGCGCTGGCGCACCCACTCGATCTTCCACAACATTCCCTGGCTGCGCGAGACCTTCCAGCAGGAGATCACGCTGAACGCCTCGGACGCGAAACGGCTCGGCATCCGCACCGGCGACACCGTCGAGGTGTGGAACGCGCGCGGCCGCATCGTGCTGCCGGCCTACGTCACGGAGCGCTGCATGCCCGGCGTGGTGGTGGTCTACGAGGGCGCCTGGATGGACCGCGACGCGGCCGGCATCGACCGCGCCGGCAACCCGGATTTCCTCACGCTGGACGAGCCTTCGCCGGCCGGCGCCTTCGCCTACAACACCATCCTGTGCAACGTGAAAAAGACGGAGCGGGCGCACAAGCCGGGCTGGGACGTGCAGGCGACGGCGCGTTCGCATGTCTTCAGGCGCGATTACTGACATGGCAAAGAAACTCGACAAGGCGGGAGTCAAGAAAGCCCTCGAGCGCAAGGTCGTGCAGACCTGGCAGCCGGTGGTGCCGAAGACCCAGCTCGGCTTCATCCACCACAACGTCGACTGCATCGGCTGCCGCGCCTGTGAGATCGCCTGCAAGGACAAGAACAACCTGCCGCCGGGGCCGCGTTTCCGCCGCGTCATGTACGTCGAGGGCGGCAGCTTCCCCGACGTGTACGCCTACAAGGTGAACATGTCCTGCAACCACTGCGCCGATCCGGCCTGCCTGCCGGCCTGTCCCTCGGGGGCGATCTGGAAGCGGGCCGACAACGGCGTGGTCGACATCGACTCGACGCTGTGCATCGGCTGCCGCCGCTGCGAGGCGGCCTGCCCCTACGGCGCGCCGCAGTGGGACCCGAAGGAGCAGATCATCAAGAAGTGCAACATGTGCATCGACGAGCTGGAGGCCGGCCGCAAGCCCTACTGCGTGATGGCCTGCATGATGCGCGTGCTCGACATCGGCCCGATCGACGAGCTCGCCGCCGGCACCTGGAAGACCACCGCCCTCGGGCCGGACGACAAGCCGGTGCGCCAGGTGAAGAACATGGCCGATCCCGCGCTGACGCGGCCCTCCATCGTCTTCATCCCGCACAGCAAGGGCCGGGTGGAGGGCAAGTCGTGAGCGGCGTATTGTCGCGCGAACTGGCCGAGGCCCTGGCGGAGGATGCCGAGGCGCTGGCCGCCCTGCACGATCGCGAGCTGACGGCGGAGACGATCGCCGCTCTGCGCGAGGTCGGCTTCCCGGCGAACCTCGGCCTGCTGCCGAAGGGCGAACGGGCGCAGCAGGCATGGCGGATGATGGCTGCGGCCCTGCCGCGTGAAGCGGACCCAGCGACGCTGGACCGGCTGGCCGTCGACTACGCGGCGATCTACCTCACCGGAGCCTATGGCGCCTCGCCCTGCGAGTCGGTGTGGCTCGACGACGACCACCTGGCCTGTCAGGGGCCGATGTTCGCATTGCGCCAGCTGTATGCCGCGGCGGGGCTGGCGGCCGCCGCCTGGCGCAAGCGGCCGGATGACCATCTGGTGCTGCAACTGCTCTACCTGGCCCACGCATTGAGACGAGCGGAAGAGCCGGACGCTCTGCGCCGGCTGGCGGCGATGATGGACGAGCACCTGCTGCGCTGGCTGCCGGATTTCGCCGAGCGCGTATCGGTGCGCTGCGAGCAGCCCTTTTTCGCCGTGCTGGCGGGACTGACTTTTCTCTGGTGCGAACAGCTGCGCAACCTGCTCGCCGAACGCCTCGGCGAGCCGCGGCCGACGCGCGAGGCGGTCGAGGCCCGGCTCAGGCCGTCGCAGCGCACCGAGGCCGTGCCGCTCGCCTACATGCCGGGCGCGGCGCCAAGCTGGTAAGCTCTCGCTCCTGCAACCGGGAGCACCCCACGATGACCTTGCGTTTCATGCTTGCGGCCGCGATCGGCCTGATGACCTGCGGCGCAGCGCTGGCCGCGCCGACCATCGAGCTTTCCGCCGGCATGCACCGCATCGAGGCGGAGGTGGCGAGCACGCCGGGCGACCGCGCCACCGGCCTGATGAACCGGCCCGCGATGCCCGCCCACCGCGGCATGCTGTTCGTCTTTCCCGAAGCCGGCGTGCAGTGCTTCTGGATGAAGAACACGCTGATCCCCTTGAGCATCGCCTTCCTCGACGACGACGGCCGCATCGTGCAGATCGCCGACATGCAGCCGCAGTCGCTCGACAACCACTGCTCGTCGAAGCCGGTGCGCTTCGCGCTGGAGATGAACGCCGGCTGGTTCAAAAGCCGCGGCCTGGCCGCCGGCGCCAAGATCAACGGCATCGGCAAGGCGCCGCCGGCGAGAGAGGTTACAGCCTTTCCCCCGCCCCCTTTCCCGCGGAAAGGGGTGACGGTGGTTCAGCCGCTGCGCGGCTTCCATGTTGTTGGCTTCAGCCCGCCTTGGGGCGGCCCGGCGGAGGGCTGTGAAAGTCAGTCTCTGGAGAACGGCGCTTCCGTGCCGCTGCCGGCCGGCTCGTAGCCGGGCAGGGCGCGCACGGCGCGGCGGAAACCGTTCCCCTTCAGCAGGGCGAGCAGCGATTCGAAGGCCGGCTGGCGCAGCTGGTCGCGCCGCGTGACGAGGAAGTAATCCTCCTTCAGCAAGGGAACGAAGCCCAGGCCGAACTGGCGCGCCGCCGCCTCGACGCCGAGGCCGGCGTCGGCATGGCCGCTGGCGATCATCGCCGCCACCGCGGAGTGCGTCATCTCCACGTCCCCATAGCCGGCGATGGTCTGCGCCGCGATGCCGTTCTCCCGCAGCAGCCAGTCGAGCAGCAGGCGCGTGCCGGCGCCGCTCTGGCGGTTGAGGAAGCGCACGTTCGCCCGCGCCAGGTCGCGGATGCCGCGCAGCTTCTTCGGGTTGCCGGGGGCGACCATGATGCCTTGGCTGCGCTTGGCCAACCGGATCAACACCTGCTGGCGCGGCCGAAGGTAGGGCTTGTACTGCTGCCACAGCGTCGCGCCGACGGCCCCCTCGGGACAATGAAAGCCGGCGATCTCGCAGCGTCCTTCGGCGAAGGAGGCCAGGCTTTCCAGGCTGCCGGGGAACTGCAGGTCGACCGGCTGTCCCTGCTTGGCCATGCGCCCCGGCAGCAGCGCCAGCGCCAGGTCGTGGCTGGCATGGATGCGGGGCACCGCCCGGGCCGGCGCGACCGCCTCGGCCAATCCCTGCGCCATCTGCTCGGCGGCGGCGGCGAGCTGCGGCGCGAGTTGCTCGCGGATCTGCGCGTCGAGTTCGAGCAGGCGGGTGGCGAAGGGGGTCAGGCGGGTGCCCAGGCCGCGTGCCGGGATCAGCAGCGGGTGGCCGAAATTCGTTTCCCAGCGCGCCAGCATGCCCCAGGCGTTGCGATAGGAGATGCCGGCCTCGCGCGCCGCCGAGGCAATCGAGCCGGTGCGCCGGATGCGCTCGAGCAATCCGAGCAGCCGCGCCTCCTCCGGCAGCGCCGGGGTGCCTCCGAAGGTCCAGCTGCAGGCCAGCGCCATGCCCTTTATGCTGCCTGACGACATATTTGTGTCTCCAACAATTTTGCCTATTGTACGGGACGGCCGATGCGGAGCCATATGCAGACGGATGCATATTAAACGGTCCGTCGGCCCGACACCTAAAAGGAGACTACCCCATGAGACGCACGACCCTTTGGCGCGGCCTGCTGCTCGGCGCCTTGATCGCGGCGGTGCAGCCTGCGCTGGCGCGCGACATCCGCCTGTCCACCACAACCAGCACGGAGAACTCCGGGCTGCTCAAGGCGATCCTGCCGGCCTTCGAGGCAAAGCACGGCGTCAAGGTGCACGTGATTTCGGTCGGCACCGGCAAGGCGCTCGAACTGGGCAAGAACGGCGACGTCGATGTGGTGCTGGTGCATGCTCGGCCGTCCGAGGACAAGTTCGTCGCCGACGGCCACGGCGTGAACCGCCGCGACGTGATGTACAACGACTTCATCCTGGTCGGCGCGCAGGAGGATCCGCTGGCGCTGCGCGGCACGCGCGACGTCATCGCCGCCTTCCGCAAGCTGGGCGAGGGAAAGACGAAATTCATCTCGCGCGGCGACAACTCCGGCACGGACCAGATGGAGAAAACCTATTGGAAGGAGGCAGGCGTCGCGCCGAAGGGCGCCTGGTTCGTCTCGGCCGGCCTCGGCATGGGCGAGGTGCTGACCATGGCCGGCGAGATGAAGGCCTACACCCTGAGCGACCGCGCCACCTTCGGCGCCTATCGCGCCAAGACCGGCCTGGAGATCCTCGTCCAGGGCGACAGGAAGATGTTCAATCCCTACGGCATCATCGCCGTCAGTCCGAAGAAATATCCGGACATCAACCACGACGGCGCCATGAAACTGATCGAGTGGATCACCTCGAAGGAGGGGCAGGACCTGATCGCCGGCTTCAAGGTCAACGGCGAGCAGCTGTTCTTCCCCAGCGCCGGCAAGTAGGGGCGCTAGCGCCTGCGGCCGACGACGTGCATCTCGCAGGCCTTGCAGTCGAAGCGCAGCGTCAGACGTTCGGCGCCGTTGACCAGCGTCATCGGCTCGGCGTTGATGCCCTTGATCTGCCAGTCTTTGGCTTCCTTCGGGCATAGGCTGAAACTGTAGCGCAGACAGTGCTTGGTGATCATCAGGGAGACGTCGCCGGGCGTGGTGTCGGCCTCGAACGCATCGGCGATCAGTTCGACGCCGTGCTTCCGGTAAAAGGCGCGCGCGCGGCCGTTGAAGACGTTGCCGAGATAAGTCAGTTCCTTTTCCGGATAGGCAGCCGGCGGCTCGGCCGGCGCGGCGCGTGACGGGCGCGGCCGCCGGGACTCGCGCGCTTCAACCAGCGCCGCGATGCCGTCGCGGCGCAGGGCGTTGATCGCGGAGGCGGGAACGAAGATCGGCGCGGCGAGGTCGATTTGCGTCGCGCTGAAATCGGTGCTGCCGAGTTTGCCCAGGTGGTTCCGCAGCGAGGCGAGCGCCTTCTCGGCGTCGCGCGACGGCGCGACCGGCACCGCCTGGCGGACAGTCGCAGTGATGCCGTCCTCATCCTCCAGCGTCAGCTCCAGCCCGTCGTCGATGACGGCGAGGGCCATCCGCACGCCGATGCGCCGCTCGGCCGATTCCTTCTCCAGGGCGCGCTCGAAGGCCTGGTCGCGGTTGCGGTAGAGCGTCATGCCCGGTTTCAGGTCCGCCGGCATCTCGTTGGGGTAGAGGCGCTGGCCGCGGGCGACGTTGATGCGCACGCCGGCGAGCTTGTTGGCGCCCTTGCTGCCCTGCGGCTGGTAGCTGACGCCGTCGCCGTTGTGCAGATCGATGTCGCCGTCGATCTCGAACCAGTCGGCGCCGAGGCGCGTCACGGCGCCGATCGCCTCGCCGGAGAACTTGGGCGTCTCGAAGGCGCCGATGTCGGGCTTGCGGCCATGGGCGAAGTAGTCGGTGGCGCCGCGGTTGAAGGTCTTCTCCGGCTGCGGCGTGAAGAAATGGGTGCAGCGCCCGGACGAGGCGGCGCGGAACTGGGGC
>JADLGU010000267.1 GCA_020849155.1 Rhodocyclaceae bacterium
AGGCCTGGTGCGCGGCGGTGTGGGTGAACTGGAACGGCCCGGCGACGTCGCCCGCCGCGTAGATGTTGGGATAGTTGGTCTGCAGGAAGGCGTTGGTGTCGACCGTGCGCGAGGCGCCGACGCCGATCTCCTCGAGCCCGTAGCCCTGCAGGTTGGCCACCCGGCCGACGGCGACCAGCACGGCGTCGAAGGGGATGCGCACGTCGCGGCCCTCGTGCTCGGCGACGAGGAGCTTCTCGCCGTCCTCGACCAGGAACTGCCGGGCCTTGTGGTTCGTCAGCACGGCGATGCCCTCGGCGCGGAAGCGCCGCGTCACCAGCTCCGACACCTCCGCGTCCTCGCGGATCATGATCCGCGGCAGCATCTCCACCTGCGTGACCTGCGCACCCAGGCGCGCGAAGGCCTGCGTCAGTTCGCAGCCGATCGGCCCGCCGCCGAGCACCACCAGCCGGCGCGGCAGCTCGCGCAGATTCCAGACGGTATCCGAGGTCAGATAGCCGACTGCCTCGATGCCGGGAATCGGCGGCACGAAGGGCCGCGCGCCGGCGGCGATGACGATGCTGCGGGTGGTCAGCGTTTCCGTGGCGCCGCCGTCGCGGGTCACCTCGACCGCCCAGGGCGAGACGATCTTCGCCGCGCCCTCGATCACCTCGACGCCGAGGCCGCTGTAGCGCTCGACCGAATCGTGCGGCTCGACCGCGCGGACGACGCGCTGGACGCGCTCCATCGCCTCGGCGAAGGAAAAGTCGGCCGTCGCGGCACGGCAGCCGAACTCGCCCGCCCGCCCGACGTGGGAGAGGAACTTCGCCGAGCGGATGAGGGCCTTGGACGGCACGCAGCCGGTGTTGAGGCAGTCGCCGCCCATCCTGTGCTTCTCGATGAGCGTCACCTTGGCCTTGACCGCCGCCGCGATGTAGGCGGTGACCAGGCCGGCGCTGCCGGCGCCGATGACGACCAGGTTGCGGTCGAAGCGGGCCGGCTTCGGCCAGCGCGCATAGACGCGCCGGGCGCGCACCGATTCGACGATCCGGTTGGCGATCAGCGGGAAGATGCCGAGCAGGGCGAAGGACAGCAGCAGTCCCGGCGAGACGATGCCGGCGAGCGAATCGATCCGCGCCAGCTGCGTGCCGGCGTTGACGTACACCGCCGTGCCGGCCAGCATGCCGAGCTGGCTCACCCAGTAGAAGGTGCGCGCCTTCATCGCCGTGAGGCCGAGCAGCAGGTTGACCAGGAAGAAGGGAAACACCGGCACCAGGCGCAGGGTGAACAGGTAGAAGGCCCCCTCCTTGCGCACCCCCGCGTCGATGGCCTCCAGGCGCCGGCCGAAGCGCGCCATGACCCAGTCGCGCAGCAGGAAGCGAGAGGCCAGGAAGGCCAGGGTGGCGCCGATCGAGGAGGCGAAGGAGACGATCAGCGTGCCCCACAGCAGGCCGAACACCGCGCCGCCGGCCAGCGTCATCAGGGCCGCCCCGGGCAGCGACAGCGCCGTCACGGCGACGTAGAGGGCGAAATAGGCCGCCACGGCGGCCAGCGGGTGGTCGGCACGGTAGGCGGCTATCGCCGCCTGCTGCGCCTTCAGCCAGTCCAGGCTCAGGTAATGCCCGAGGTCGAGGGCGAAGAACAGCCCGACCGCGGCGGCGATCGCAAACAGCAGCAGCAGCTTTCCGGACGACACGATATCTCCTCCCCTGGACGGCGCCCGCCGCGGCGGGCGGCGGCGGACCTAGAGATTAGACGGTTGTGAAGGGGGATTCCTTACACGGGGCATTCGCCAGCCGCTCAGCGACGCGCCTCCGCGAACCAGCCCTGCTCCAGGCAGCGGCGCAAGCCGTTGCGCGCGCGGTGCAGGATGACGTGGCAGTTGCCCTGGTTGATGCCGAGCTCGCGGCAGATCTCGCCGGTGTCGAACTCGAGGAATTCGCGCATCATGAAGACGCGCGCCGTATTCTCGGGAAGGTGATCGAGGCAGGCTTCGAAGACGTCCCAGAACTGCCGGCGGCGCAGCGCCTCCTCGGGATCGACCCAGTCGCCGGGCCGGCTCTCCGGCTTCCAGTGGGCATTCTCCCTGAACAGCGATTCGAAGGCCTCGTCCAGGCTTTCGCCCTCCGCCGCCATCGCGGAGATGTTGATCGAGCGGGCGCGCAGCCGGAGGGCGTCGGAAATCTTGTTGCGCAGGATCGACAGCACCCATGTGCCCAGCGCGGCGCGGCCGGCAAAGCCCTTCGCACCGGCCATGGCGGAAACGAGCGCATCCTGGACCAGGTCCTCCGCCAGCTGCTCGTCGCGCAGCTGCAGTTGCGCGAAGCGGAGCATGCCGCCGCGCAATTCCTCCAGATAGCCCTCGTCGGCCAGCCGCTCCACCGCCGCTTCCGTCACCGGTCCGCCTCCCTGTCCCGTCGCTTCCCGCCGCTCGCGGCGCCGAAGGCCGATGCGCGAATCGGCACCGGATGGCGGCATAGTACATTGATCTTGGAGGGGGCGGCTTCACAGCAAAGCGCCAGCCGGGCACCCCCGGCTGGCGTTTGTTCGGTTCCGACAGTCGGCGCTGATGGTCGCTGCCGTAGTAGGGCAGCGTCGCGAAGGGATTTGCCCGCTTCGCAGCCCGGAATGCGGCAGGTTGCGCGGCCGACGCCGACAGGCCCGGTTCGCGATTGTGGTCGGAACCGTAGCAAGGGAGGGAAGCGAACGGGTTCGATTACCGAAGCTTGCGCCGGGAGGTCGCCGCGCTGCGCACCGCCCGGCAGTAATACCGCCAAGGCAAACGGCTCACTTGACTACGAGGCGGTAGTCCGGCGTCGGGTTGAGCGGGCAGGAATAGACGTACTCGCCCGGCTTGAGGTCGACCTCGTAATCCTGCGTCCTGCCCGTCGTCAGCCCGCCGCCGGACACGCTCGGCAGCGTGGCGCGGCTCACCAGGGTGGCGCCGCGCAGCCAGAAGCCGAGTTCGTAGGGCACGTCCTTGTTGCTGACGCGGAAGACGGTCTTGCCCGGCTTCAGCTCGATCACTTTCGCCTTGGCCAGGCGCGCCTTGCCGCTTTTGGCGTTGATGGCTTCGCAATCCTGGATCTTCGCCGACTTGTAGCCGTGGTTCGTGCCGTGCTCGCTCTCGAGGAACTGGCAGGGCACCTGGTTGAGCTCCACCACTTGCGGTGCGGCGACGGCGGGCGCGGCGAGCAGCGACAGGACAACGGCAGTGCATGCGTATTTCATTTCAGGCTCCTTTCAAGGCCGCCTCGACGGCGGCGATCTGTTCATCCACCGAGATCGCGATCTGGCTGGTGATCTCCAAGTCGCGGTCTTCGTAAGCATCCTTGCCGGGATGGGTGCGCATCCATTCCGCCAGCGCCGCATCGCGCGCCAGGATCAGCGCCTCGATCTGCGGGCGGAACAGCCGCAGCATGGCCGTGATCCAGCGGTTGGCCGGCCAGGACGGATTGGCGTGGTCGATCTCGAAGCAATCCAGCATGCGGATGACGTCGTCCGCCGCATACCAGGCGTCGCCCGTCACCCAGCGGTTGACGGTGAACAGGCCGGTCGGATAGCCGTAGCCGTCCATGGCGATGGCGACGAGGTGCGACAGCGCCTCCTCGCCTTGCGGCCAGGGCTCGGCGCCGGCATGCGGCACCGGCGCCATGCCCGCGGGCATGCCGGGCGCGCGCAGGAAGGTGTGGAAGTGGCCGTGCTCGCCCCCCGCGTCGCGATGGGCGTGGTAGTAATACTGGGCGTGGCTGTCGGCATCGAAGGCGTCGTCGCGCGGATAGTGCTCGTACTCGACGAACTCGCCCTGCCCGCGCAGCATCTCGCCGACGACGTTGAGGCCGCCCTTTTCCAGCACGCGATAGGACTCGCGGATCTCCTCGCCGGCCCGGCGCATGTTTTCAAGCCGGGCGGGCGAAAGACGGGCGGGCAGGAGGAGATCGGCTTTCACGGCTTGGCGCCGCCGTCCCGCAGCGACTGACTTTTTTCGTAGATCGTAAAATGCGAGCCGAGCGAATCGGCCAGCGCCCGGCGGATCATCGCCTCTCCCTTGCCGGCGCCGCTTGCCAGCAGCGAGCGGTAGAAGTCCGTGTAGAAGGCGTCCGGCTCGACGCGCACGCGGGTGTCGAGCCGGACGGCGCGCGGGTGCAGCGGCCGGCGGTAGTCGAGCCGGGCCTCGGCGCCGGGGGCGATGCGCGTGTCGGCGATCTCGCGCGAGAGGTCCAACGCGACCTGGCGGACGATGAGGTGCTCCTGCCGCGTGCCGTCCAGCGGCCGGCCGTCGGCGCCGGCCTGGAACATCTCGACGACGACGCGCGGGGTGACGTAGGTCGGAAAGTAGTGTCCGGTGCCGCTGTTCGCCAAAGTCAGTCCCGCCAGCACGGCGTTGTCCTCCACGCGCGGCGGCAAGGCGGCGATGGTGACGCCGCTCCTGACCATTTCGGGATCGTGCACGCCGCGCCACAGGTGGCGGCGATCGGGCATGTGGCAGGACTGGCAGGCCTTGCCTTCGCGCGCGGCGGGGCTGGCCTGCCATTCTTCATAGGTGTTCTCCAGCAGCTTGCCGTTCAGCGCGAAGCCGTCGGCCTCGAACTGGTGGCAGGCGGCGCAGAAGCGCGAATCGGAAAACGCGGCGCTCGCCTGCCAGCCGTCGTGCGGCAGCTTCTCTTCGGGCTTCGCGACGCTGCCGTCGCGGCGCGGCGGGCCGTAGCGGCGATGCTCGCGCACGTGGCAGGCGGCGCAGACCAGGCCTTCGGCATGCAGTCCCGTTTTGGCCTTGCCGGCGATGGCCGCGACGAGGTCGTCGGCCTGCTCGGCGAGCGGGGCGTGGCAGCGGAGGCAGTCCTGGTGTTCGTCGCGCGCCTCGGGCGACATGGCCAGCAGCTGGCCGAGCACGCCCGGCCCCATGGCCCTGGCGTGCCAGGTGGTGCGCCAGTCCTCGTATTGCTGGGCATGGCAGGCGCCGCAGGCGGCCGGGTCGAGGGCGGCTTCCTGCGCGGAAAAATGCCTGGGCGCCGCGCCTAGCGCCGGCAGCGGGCGCTGCCAGTGGCGGGCGAGGAACGCGGCGTTGTCTTCGCCGGGCACGGTCGCAGAAACCGGGGGCGGAGGCTCGGAGCAGGCGGCGAGCAGGAAAAAGGGGAGGCAGGCGAGCCACCTCCCCTTCGGCCGGGCGATCAGCAACGCGCCCGGCACGGCCTCACTTCTTCGCCGCGCACGGGTTCTTCGCCGCGCACGGGTTCTTGGCGGCGCAGGGATTCTTCGCCGCGCAGGGGTTGGCCTTCTTCATGTCCTTCTTCATTTCCTTGGCGGCGCAGGGATTCTTCGCGCCGCAGGGATTTTTGCCATGCGAATCGGCATAGGCCGCCGGAACGGCCAGGGCGAGCGCCGCGGCGC
>JADLGU010000268.1 GCA_020849155.1 Rhodocyclaceae bacterium
ACCCGCTCAGGGAGGTGAAGCGGGAGACGGTTCAACACCATCTGTCGTTTCTGAGAGAAAATCTTCCACCGAAGTTCCAATCGACGCGAATTAAATATTTTTCTCATAAAGAAACCATGAGCTTATCGGGCGTTTTTCCTGCGACACGGATGCGGCGCATGCGCCGCGACGATTTCTCCCGCCGCTTGATGCGGGAAAACCGTCTTTCGGCGGACGACTTCATCTATCCAATGTTCGTCGTCGAAGGCAAAGGGATAGCAGAACCGGTGAAATCGATGCCGGGCGTGAGCCGGCTCTCGCTCGACAGGCTGCTCAGGCAGGCGGAGGAAGCGCTCGCGCTCGGCGTGCCGGCCCTGGCCTTGTTCCCGGTCATCGAGCCTTCCCTGAAGACGCCAGGCGCCGAGGAGGCCTGGAACCCGGACGGCCTGGTGCCGCGGGTGGTGCAGGCCCTGAAGCGCGAGTTTCCGGAACTGGGCGTGATCACCGACATCGCCCTCGATCCCTATACCAGCCACGGCCAGGACGGGCTCATCGACGCCGAGGGCTATGTGCTGAACGACGAGACGCTCGAAGTCCTGGCCAAGCAGGCCTTGGCGCATGCCCGGGCCGGCGTCGATGTGGTGGCACCTTCGGACATGATGGACGGCCGCATCGGGCGCATCCGCGCCGAACTGGATGGCCAGCGGCAGATTTACACGCGCATCCTCGCCTACTCGGCCAAGTACGCGTCGAGCTTCTACGGCCCTTTCCGCGACGCCGTCGGTTCGGCCGGCAACCTGGGCAAGGGCAACAAATACACCTATCAGATGGATCCGGCCAACAGCGACGAGTCGCTGCGCGAAGTCGGCCTCGACATCGCCGAAGGGGCCGACATGGTGATGGTGAAGCCGGGCTTGCCTTACCTCGACATCGTGCGGCGGGTGAAGGACACCTTCCAGGTGCCGACCTGCGTGTATCAGGTGAGCGGCGAATACGCCATGCTGAAGGCCGCCGGCCAGAACGGCTGGATCGACGAGCGGGCCTGCGTGCTGGAAGCGCTGCTGTCGATGAAGCGCGCCGGTGCCGACGCGATCCTGACCTACTTCGCTCTCGATGCGGCGAGGTGGCTGAAGGAAGGCTGAGCGGCTCAGGCGGGCCTGGAGAGGCAGCCGGCCAGCAGCATTGGCCACTGCTGAGACCACTGCGCCATCGGCTCGCGGACGAAGCCGCTCCTGACGAAGGACTGCCAGCGGCCAACGACGAAGCTCAGGCACAGGTTGGCCGCCGCCGCGGCGTCCTCGCCCTGCGGCAGTTCGTGGCTGGTTGCCGCGATGCGCAGGGCCTGCTTGAGCGAGGCCTCGACCCGATCCAGCAGCTGGTTGATGCGCGCCTGCAGGCGATCGTCCTCGTGCACCAGGGCATCGCCGATCAGCACCCGCGTCAGGCCGCGGTTCTTCTGGGCGAAACCGAGCAGCAGGGCCACGATCAATTCCGCTTGGCGGACACCGGACTGCTCTTCGGCGTTGATCTTGTTGATCACCGAGAACAGCCCGGTCTCGATGAATTCGATCAGCCCCTCGTACATCTGCGCCTTGCTGGCGAAGTGGCGATACAGCGCCGCCTCGGAGACATCCAGTTTCCTGGCCAGCAGCGCGGTGGTGATCTTCTCCCCCCGCGGATCCTGCAGCATCTCGGCGATGGTCTGCAGGATCTGCAGCTTGCGTTCCCCGGCTCTGGCGGCCATGGCGTCTCCCCGTTAACCCAGCGCGCCGAGGCGGCGCGGCAGTTCGAGCACGGATTTTAGCCTGAGGTCGACCCAGGCGGGGCGGCGCGTCTGGCGGCTGATCCAGACGGTGCGCATGCCGAGGCGCCTGGCGGTCTTCAGGTTTTCCGCGGAATCCTCGATGAGCACGCAATCGGCCGCCACCAGCCCGTGCTCGTCGAGCAGGCGCAGGAAACCGTGCATCCCGGGCTTGGGGCGGAAGCGCATGCGCTCGATCGAGCAGAGGCCGTCGAAGGCCTGGCGCACCCCCATGATCCGGAGCACCGCATCGGCATAGTGTCCGGGGGCGTTGGAGAAGACGATCTTTCTGCCCGGCAGCCGCCGCAGCATCCGGCGCAGCGCCCGCTGGTAGACCACCATGCCGGACAGGTCGTCGAAACGGTGGGTGTGCTGGAGGAAATGGCGAGGATCGGTGCCGTGGTGGCGCATCAGCCCGAGCAGGGTGGCGCCATAGCGGCGCCAGTAGGTCTCCCGCAGGGCCGAGGCCGCCGCCTCGTCCAGCCCGGCCTGGCGGGCCACATAGGCCGTCATGGCGCGATTGATGTGCGGGAAGATGTGCGGGTCGGCGTCGTGCAGGGTGTTGTCGAGGTCGAACAGCCAGACCCGCCGCCGCGGCGCCGTCACTTGCTCTTGATCATCGTGCCGACGCCGTGGTCGGTGAGGATCTCCAGCAGCAGGGCATGCTCGACGCGGCCGTCGATGATATGCACGTTCTTGACCCCGCTGCGGGCGGCATCCAGGGCCGAGCCGATCTTCGGCAGCATGCCGCCGGAGAGCGTGCCGTCGGCGACCAGGTCGTCGATCTGCTTGGGGGTGAGGCCGGTGAGCAGCTTGCCGTTCTTGTCGAGCACCCCGGGGGTGTTGGTGAGCAGGACCAGTTTTTCCGCCTTGAGGATCTCGGCCAGCTTGCCGGCCACCACGTCGGCGTTGATGTTGTAGGACTCGCCCTCGCTGCCGACACCGATCGGCGCGATGACGGGGATGAAATCGCCCGAGTCGAGAAAGGAGATCAGGCTGGGATCGATGGCGGTGATGTCGCCTACCTGGCCGATGTCGATGGAGTTGGCCGGATTGTCCTTGTCCGGCATCAGCAGCTTCCTGGCGCGGATGAAGCTGCCGTCCTTGCCGGTGAGGCCGACCGCCTTGCCGCCGTGCTGGTTGATGAGGGCCACGATCTCCTTGTTCACCTGGCCGCCCAGCACCATCTCGACGACCGCCATGGTCTCGGCGTCGGTGACGCGCATGCCCTGGATGAACTGCCCCTGCTTGCCGACCCGCTTGAGCAGGTCGTCGATCTGCGGTCCGCCGCCGTGCACCACCACCGGGTTCATTCCGACCAGCTTGAGCAGCACCACGTCGCGGGCGAAGCAGTGCTTGAGCGTCTCGTCGGTCATGGCGTTGCCGCCGTACTTGACGACAATGGTCTTGTCCTGGAAGCGGCGGATATAGGGCAGCGCCGCGGCGAGGACGCCGGCTTCGTCTGCAGGGGAAAGTTGGGCTTCGGTCATGATGGCTTGAATTGCGCTGAAGCCGGAATTCTAAGCCTTATGCAAAAAAAGCGGGAAGCCGTGGCTTCCCGCGCTATCCGGCCCCAAGGAGGAGGAGGGGAGGGGCCGGATCGGGGTTCAGTCGATGGTCAGGCGCTTGGCCGCCGCCGCCGCCTTCTTCGGCAGCGTCAGTTCCAGCACGCCGTCGGTGAACTTGGCCGCGGATTTCCCCTCGTCGATGTCCTGGCCAAGCTGGAAGCTGCGCGAGACCTTGCCGAAATAGCGCTCGGTGCGCAGCACGCGCTCGCCTTCCCTGACTTCCTTTTCCTGCTTGCGCTCGGCGCTGATCGACACGACGGAGCCGTCGATGTTCACGTGAATGTCTTCCTTGCGGATGCCGGGCAGTTCGGCGTGAACCTTGTAGGCCTCGCCCTGCTCCTTGACGTCGATCTTGATCGAAGGGACGTCCACGTTGCCGCCGAAATCGACAGGGCGCACGAAGAAGCCGCGGAAGAAATCGTCGAAGGGATCCGAACCGGAACGCACGATGTTGGCCATGATGCTGTCTCCTTTTCTGCAAGTTGGGATTAGACTCATGCTTTGAATATAGGGCGGCTTCGGCCCGTTTCAAGGGTTTCGGCGAATGAGCGCAAATGATTGCGAGTCAAGGAGTTGCGGCGGCAATTCGGTTTGCCCGGGCTGCGGGGGACAGTTTGATTGCGGGATGCTGGCGGGCGAGGCCTGCTGGTGCGCCGTCCTGCCGAGACCGACTTTTCCGCTCGACCCCGGCAAGGGCTGCTACTGTCCGGCCTGCCTGAAGCGGAAGCTCGTCGGGCAGGCCCTCAGCGGCGCAGCAGTCCCGGAGCAAGCATGAGGATGGCGTCGCGGTTGCTCCAGGAGAAGACCGCCCGCGCCGCCTCGCGCCAGGGCAGCCAACGATAGCCCAGATGCTCCGTCGGGGCGACCGCGACCGGCGCCGCCAGCGGCAGCATCAGGCTGAAGACGTGCTCGGTGTTTTCGGTGACGCCTGGCGGATAGCGGTGGCGCCATTCGGGAAAGATCTGGTACCGGTTGGCCAGCTGCCAGTCGACCAGGTCTTCATCCTTGGCCGCCAGCCCGGTTTCCTCCGCTGTTTCCCGCAGCGCGGTGGCGATAAGCGTCTCCTCGCCTTCCTGGCTGCCGGTGACCGACTGCCAGAAGCCGGGATGCGCCGCCCGCTCGAGCAGCAGCACCTGCAGGTCGGGCGTGTGGATGAGGACCAGAACGGATACGGGTTTCTTCATTCGCTGGCCGGCAGGGGAGGTAGGCGGCCGGGCCTGACGTCGGCCAGCGCCCAGAACGGCACGCGCTGCGCACGCCAGGTATTCGCGGCATCGCCCAGCAGCTGCAGCGCGGTGGCGCATTCCGGCTCGTGGCGGCTGCAGAAATCCGCGGCATCCTCCAGTATCAGCAGATATCCCTTAGCCGGTAGCCAGGACAGGTCGCCGAGGCAG
>JADLGU010000269.1 GCA_020849155.1 Rhodocyclaceae bacterium
CAGCTCATGCACGACGCCAAGCTGGTGGTGGACGAGGGCACCATCACCTCCCACGTCAAGCGCATCCGCCGCAAGTTCCAGGCCGTCGATCCGGCGTTCGACCGGATCGACACGGTGTACGGCATGGGCTACCGCTGGAAGGCATGAATTTCAGAATTACCCTCCGCCTCAAGCTGGCGCTCGTCGCGCTGACCCTGCTCGCCCTGCCCTGGGTCGGCTACCGCTACGTGCAGGAGATGGAGCGCTTCCTGCTCGAGGCGCAACAGCAGGCGCTGCTCGCCACGGCGCGCGCGGTGGCGACGGCGCTGCACGAGCGGCCGCAGCTGCTGCGCGTCAAGCCGGCGCAGAACGACGCGGCGCGGCTCGCCGCCGAGGAGAGCCTGCGCCAGGCCGCCGAGCGCGCGGAGAAATCCGGCCAGCCGGTGGTGGTCGAGGAGATCGGGCGCGAGTCGGCCATCAGCGAGCAGCAGGCGGTGTCGGAGATCGGCGCCATCCTGCGCGGCCTGGAGCGCTCGACCTCGCGCATCTGGGTGGTGAACCGCGAGCTGAAGCTGCTGGCGCTGACCGGCAGCCTGAAGCCGCAGGCGGCGCCCGACAACGGCGAGGGCGCGGCGCGACTGTGGCGCGACCTGCTCGCCAGCATCGTGCCGCGGCCGGCGGAGGACTTCGACGAGGCGCTGGATGAAGACGTGCTCGGCACCGGGCGCGAGATCGCCCACGCCCTGCTCGGCGCGCCGGCGACCCGGTTGCGCAACAGCGCCGACGGCCGCGCCGTGATCGTCTCGGCGGCGCACCCGATCTGGAGCCGCGACAACGTGGTCGGCGCCGTCGTCGTCGAGGAGACCACGCATTCCATTCTCGCCGTGCGCAGCCAGGCGCTGGAGCGCCTGCTGCTGACGACCATCGTGGTGTTTGCGCTGGCGGCCGCCGTGCTGCTCGGCTTCGCCACGCGCCTGTCGAACCGCATCCGCCGCCTGCGCGACGAGGCGGAGAGCGCGGTCGATGCGCGCGGCCGGCTGAAGCGCCTGACATCCGGCTCGCAGGCGGGAGACGAGATCGGCGACCTGTCGCGCAGCTTCTCCGCCGTGCTGGAGAAGCTGGCGCAGCACCACGGTTACCTGGAGAGCCTGGCCGGGCGGCTGTCGCACGAGCTGCGCACGCCGATCGCGGTGGTGCGCTCCTCGCTGGAGAACCTGCGGCTGGAGACCGATCCCGCGCAAGCGCAGGTCTACCTCGGGCGCGCCGAGGAGGGCCTCGCCCGCCTGTCGAAGATCCTGACGCGCATGAGCGAGGCGACGCGCCTCGAGCAGAGCCTGCACGGCGAGACGCGCGTGCGCTTCGATCTTGCCGCGGTGCTGCGCGAATGCGTCGAAGGCTACCGCCAGGCTTATCCGGAGCGGCGCATCGAACTGAAGGCGCCGGCGCAGTCGTTCGAGATCGAGGGTTCGCCCGACCTCTTCGCCCAGCTGCTCGACAAGCTGGTGGCCAATGCCGTCGACTTCGGCCGAGTCGGCGCGCCGATCCGCGTCGATCTGGCGCGGGCCGGCCTCTTTGCCCAGGTGTCCGTCTCCAACGCCGGCCCGACCATTCCGGACGAAGTGCGCGGCCGGCTGTTCGAGTCGATGATCTCCGTCCGGCCGGAGCGGGGCGGCAGCGAGCCGCACCTCGGCCTCGGCCTCTACATCGCCCGCCTGATCGCCGAGTTCCACGGCGGCAGCATCGGCGCCGCCAATCTGGCCGACGGCAGCGGCGTGTCGGTGAGACTGACTTTTCCGATGGCCGCGGGGTAACATCCGCGGGTGACTTCCAGCCCAGGAAACGCTTTCGACCTGCTCATCGTCGGCGCCGGCATCAACGGCGCCGGGCTGGCGCGCGACGCCGCCGGCCGCGGCCTCAAGGTGCTGATCGTCGACCAGGGCGACATCGGCGGCGCCACCTCTTCGGCCTCGACCAAGCTGATCCATGGCGGGCTGCGCTATCTCGAACGCTATGAATTCGGCCTGGTGCGCGAGTCGCTCGCCGAGCGCGAGACCCTGCTGGCCATCGCGCCGCACCTGGCGCACGAGCAGCGCTTCATCATCCCACACACGCCGGCGCTGCGTCCGCGCTGGATGATCCGCCTGGGGCTGGCCCTCTACGACGGCCTGGCGCGCGGCGCCAGCCTGAAGCGGGCCGAGGGTGTGGACCTGCGCGGCACGCCCTTCGGTGCGCCGCTGCGGCCGGAATTCGCGCATGGTTTCGCCTACTCCGACCTCGCCACCGACGACGCGCGCCTGACCCTGCTCAACGTGGTGTCGGCGGCGCAGCTCGGGGCGCAGGCGATGCCGCGGACCAAGCTGGTCGGCGCGCGGCGCGAAGGCGGGGAATGGCGCGCCGTGCTGCAGGGCGCGGACGGCGCGCAGCGGGAATGCGCGGCGCGCATCCTGGTGAATGCGGCCGGGCCATGGGCCGTCGCGGTGCGCAAAACCATCGCCGGCGTCGCTGGGCCCGAGTCGCTGCGCCTGGTGAAGGGCAGCCACCTGGTGACGCCGAAGCTGTACGAAGGCAGCCAGGCCTACCTGCTGCAGAACGACGACGGCCGCATCGCCTTCGTCATCCCCTTCGAGGGCGACTTCAGCCTGGTCGGCACCACCGAGGTGCCGCTCGCCGCGCCGGATGCCGCGCCGCGCATCGATGCCGCCGAGGCGGATTACCTCTGCGACCTGGTCAGCCGTTTCTTCCGGACGCCGTTGCGGCCTGAACAGGCGGTGTGGTCCTACTCCGGCATCCGCGCGCTCTACGACGACGGCCAGGGCAGCGCCTCGGCGGTGAGCCGCGAGTATCGCCTGACGCTCGATGGCGGTCCTGGAGAGGCGCCGCTGCTGACGATCTTCGGCGGCAAGCTGACCACCTACCGGCATCTGGCCGAGCGGGTCCTCGACCGCCTGCGGCCCCGGCTGCCGGGGCTGCGCCCCTCGTGGAGCGGGCAGGTGCATCTGCCCGGCGGCGGCCTGGGCCCGCACGGGCTGCCGGGCCTGCTGCTGGAACTGGCCCGGCGCTATCCGCGGCTGGCGCCGGAGTTGCTCGAAGCCCTGGCGCGCCGCCACGGCACGCTGACCGCGCGCGTGCTCGGCGCGGCGCAGACGGAAGACGAGCTGGGCGAGCATTTCGGCGGCGGCCTGCATGCCGCCGAGGTAGACTACCTGGTCGCCCACGAGTGGGCCCGCACGACGGAGGACATCCTCTGGCGCCGGACCAAGTGCGGCCTGCGCGTCGATGCGGCGGGGCAGGCGCGCCTGGCCGACCGCATCGAGGGCGGGGGAACATGAGGCGGCTTCGGATGCCGGCGCTGATCGCCTTGGCGGCGGCGTTTCTCGCCGAGCTGCTGCACCAGGGCGGGGCGCTGAATCCGGTCGAACAGCGGCTGCAGGACGCCTGGTTCCAGTGGCGGGGGGCGCGCGCCGAGGCGCGTCAGGTGTTGATCGTCAGCGTTGACGAGGACACCCTGGCGGCCTATCCAGACGAGCCGATGGTCTTCTGGACCGACCGCTTGGCCCGCGCCGTGGTCCGGCTGCAGGCGGCCGGCGCGCGCGTGGTCGGCCTCGACATGCTGCTCAGCATCAGTCCGGAGCGTTGGCTTGGCAGGCTCGGCGGGGAACTCCAGCGGGCGGCGCGCGACTACGACCGGCCTTTCCGCGAGGCGCTCAACGCCGGCCGGCTGGTGATGGTGGCGACCCGTTCCGGCAGCGGCGAGCGGGAATCGGATTACCTGCTGCCGAGCCCGGATTATCTACTGGCTCTGCCGAACTTCGACATCCCGGGGCACATTGCCCTGGGCGATCTCCTCGACGAGGGCGACGGGGTGATCCGCCGCCATCTTGTCGGGCCGGTGGCGGCGACCGGGGTGCGCCTGCCGGATGCAGGCGTGCCCGCGCTGAGTCTGCCGGCGCTGCTGGCGGTGCGCGCTGCCGGCCTGGATCCGGCCGCCGGCGAATGGGTGCTGGGGGGCAGAAAAGTCGGTCTCCGCGACACGGCGATACCGATCCCCTATCTCGGGCCGCCGGGTACCTTTCCGCGGCTGTCGCTGAAGGATCTGGCCGGCGAGGAGCCGCTGACCGCCGCCATCCGCGAACGGGTGCGCGACAAGGTGGTCCTCATCGGGGCGACGGCGGCCGGGCTCAACGACGAGCACTTCACGCCCTACGCCACCCGCGTCTTTTCCGGCCGCGGTCCGCTGATGAGCGGCGTGGAGATCCACGCCAACGTGGTCGAGTCGCTGCTCTCGGGGGAGCGGCTTGCGCCGCTTGGCGACCGGGCGCGGCCGTTGCTGCTTCTGCTGCTGGCCGGCCTGGCGGCGGCCTTCGCCTCGCTGCCGGCCTGGCAGGGTGGCCTGGCCTGGCTGGCGGGCGCGCCGCTGCTGGCGCTGGCCGGATTCGCCGCCTTCGGCGCCGGGGTGCTGGTGCCGGCCGCCGCGGGCGCCACGGCAGCGGGTCTGGCGCTGCTCGGCACACTGGGCTGGCGCCTGACCGGCGAGGAGCGGGAACGGGCGCGCCTGCGCCAGCTGTTCGGGCGCTACGTCTCGGACCAGGTTGTCGATGCCCTGCTGCGCTCGGGCAGCCGTCCCGAGCTGGGCGGCC
>JADLGU010000270.1 GCA_020849155.1 Rhodocyclaceae bacterium
CAGGACAGCGCCCAGAACACGCGCTGCAGGTCGTCGGCCATGATGTCCTCGTCGACCGTGATGACGCCCTTGATGCCATAGGAGCCGGTGTTGCTGCCCAGTACGGCGCTCGCCACCTGGTTCGGATGCCCCGGATACATCTGCTTGATCGATACCACGGCCCAGAAGCGGCCGGCCGATTCGGGCATGACGCAGACCGAACTGATGCCGGGAATCTTCATCTGCTCCAGCTCGGTCCACAGCGTCGCGGTGCGCGTGAACGCCAGCAGCATATGTACGTCGGTCACCGGGCGACCCTGGCCGGTGGCCCACAACACCGGGTTGTTGCGGTGCAGGATCTGCTTTACTTCCAGCACCGGCTTGTTGATGACCTTGTGCAACTCGTCCGTGTAGTAGCCGGTGTATTCTGCAAACGGTCCTTCGGGACGGAAGTTGTTGGGATCGATCTCGCCTTCGAGCACGATCTCGGCGCCGGCCGGCACCGGCAGGCCGGTCAAGGGCGCCATGAGGAACTCGGCAGGCTGGCCGCGCACCGTGCCGGTGATGTCGAAGTCGTTGGCACCCTTGTGCATCAGGGTGCCGGCCATGAAGATCAGCGGATCGCAGCCGATCACGGCCGCGGCCGGCATTTTCTTGCCCAACTTGGCGTACTTCTTCATGATGCGCTCGCCGCGCTTGCCGGGCAGGATTTGCACGCCGCAGGACTTGTCGTCGAGCATCTGCATGCGGTAGGTGCCGAGGTTGGTCTCGCCGGTCTCCGGGTCGCGCAGCACGAGAAAGACCATGGTGCCGATGTAGCGCCCGCCGTCGAGCGGGAAGAACTTCGGCACCGGGAACATGTTGAGGTCGACCTTGCTGCCTTCGAGGATGTTCTCCAGCACCGGGCCGTCCTTGACCTCCTTGGCCTTGATCAGGCCCTCGGAGGTGATGGTCTTCTTCATCCAGGCCTGCGCCGATTCGCACATCGACAGGTTGTGCGGGAGCCCCAGCATGATGGCGAGGCGCTTGGTCGTGGCGAAGGCGCCGGTGAACACCGGCGAGGAATAGCCCTTGACGTTCTCGAACAGCAGCGCCGGGCCCTTCTTCTCCTCGGTCAGCTTGGAGACGTGGGAAATCTCCAGGTTCCAGTCGACTTCGGCCTTGACGCGCTTCAGCTCGTTGGCCTCGGCACACTTGTTGATGAAATATCTCAGGTCCATTTTTTCGCTTGTCTCCTGTGGTTCAATGCTTCTCTTCGCACTTGGTGTCGACGGACTCGATGACGCGGAAGCCGGCCGCCTCCAGCACCGCCACCACCTTCCTCAGCTCGGCCGAATGGAAGCGGACGATGACCTTGCGCTGGTGCGGATGGCCGTTGCCGCCATCCTCGCCGCGGGTGATGGGATAGATGGCCTGCACCTCGGCGCCGGCGCCTTCCACCAGGTCGGCGATGCGGCCGATGGTGCCGGCCTTGATTTCCAGCGGGCCGAGGGTGATGCCGCAGCGCTTCTCCCAGGCGCCGAGGAAATGGGCGGCCAGCGAGAAGATCTCCTTCGAGGAGATGACGCCGATCACCCGGCCCCCTTCCATCACCGGGAACTGGCCGATGCCCAGATCCTGGCCGCGGCGCAGGCATTCCTCCATGGTGTCGGTGGCGTTCACGGTGGCCGGGTTGCGCACCATGATGTCCTTGACCTTGAGGCGGTTGGCGAAGAAGTGGTATTCGTCCGGATTCTGCGTGCGGGAGACGAAGTGGGCGGCGCGCAGGCAGTGCTGGCGCGTCACCATCCCGCGCAGGCGTCCGTTCTCGATGACGGGCAGCGCCTGCAGGTTGTTCTCGGTGAGGATGCGCTTGGCCTCGGCGAGCAGCGTGTCGCCGTCGACCAGCGTCGGGTTGTGCTGCATCCAGTTTCTGACGATCATCAGGACACCTTTTTGCCGGTCAGCAGGCTGGAGAGGATGAAGTCCATGGCCGAGGTGGCCTTGCCGGCGACGGCGGCCTCCTTCTCGCGCTTCTCGCTCCACACCGTCTCGGGCCGCGCCTGCAGGATGAAGATGTTGCCGCCGGCGGGCAGGTCCTTGTCGACCGCCCACTCGATGTCCATCTGGCGGCCGTAGTGCTTCTCGATCGCCTTGCCCATGCGCGCCAGCTCGACGATCTCCTCGTCGATCAGCGACTGCACGTTCTGCCGCTCGAAGGGGGTCTCGATCTTCACCGACTTCTGCGTCTTGGGGTCCACGGTGTAGGTGATCTCCTTGTTGCAGATGGTGCGCTCGAGGATGTCGAGGGTGATCTTGTTCACCACGAAGTGGTCGGGCGTCACTTCGCCCGAGACCACCGACTCGCCGAATCCGAAGTTGGAGTCGATGGCAATGACGGAGCGGTCGCCGTTGCCCGGGTGCAGCGTGAACATCACCCCGGCGGTGTAGGAGTTGGCCATCTTCTGGAAGCCGACCGAGAGCGCCACCTCCTCGTGCGGGAAACCCATGCGGATCCGGTAGGCGATGGCCCGCGCCGTGAACAGGCTGGAGATGCAGCGGCGGGCGTGGTGCAGCACGTCGTCCACGCCGCGGATCCACAGGTAGGTGTCCTGCTGGCCGGCGAAGCTGGCGCCGGGCAGGTCCTCGGCAGTGGCGCTGGAGCGCACCGCCACCGGGACCGCCGGAACCATGCAGCGCACGGAGAGCCTGCGGTAATACTCGGCGACGGCGTCCTCCAGCTCCCAGGCGAAGGGATGCTGCTCGATCATCTCGCGGATCGCCTTGCTGGCCGACTCCAGGTGGTCGAGGTCGTCGTGGCCGCAGCCTTCGAGCATGCCCGGGATCTCCCCGCTCACCCCGGCGTCGCGCATGAAGCGGGCGTAGCCGTGGGTGGTCAGGGCGAAACCCGGCGGCACGCGCACGCCGGCATTGATCAGCTCGCCGAGGGAGGAGCACTTGCCGCCGACCAGCGCGACGTCGTCCTTCCTGACTTCTTCGAACCAGCACAGCTCCGGGGCCGATGAGCCGGCCCCGGCAGCCGTGTTGAGGTGTGTTGCCATTGTTGCGTTTGCTCCTTAGGCTTCAGCGCGAAACGGTGATGGCGCCGCTGGACCCATCCACCCGGATCATCATGCCCGTCTCGATGATCTTGGTGGCGTGGCCGGTGCCGACCACCGCCGGCATGCCGTACTCGCGGCAGACGATCGCCGCGTGGCTCATGACGCCGCCGACGTCGGTGACGCAGGCCTTGATCTTGGCGAAGGCCGGC
>JADLGU010000271.1 GCA_020849155.1 Rhodocyclaceae bacterium
ATGGGGAATTTCAGCATGCTCATCTCCGATGTTGTTGTCAGGCGGCCACCGCGGCCAGCCCTTTCAGTTTCCGAACCGTCTCGTCGAGCGTCCGCAGGAAGCGCGCGACGTCCTCTTCCGTGTTGGCGCGACCGAGCGAGACGCGCAGCGCGCCCTTCGCCATTGCCGCCTCGACGCCCATCGCCAGCAGGGTATGCGAAGGCTCGGGCGAGACGCTCGAGCAGGCCGAGCCGCTCGCGCAAGCGAAGCCGGCGCGGTCGAGCTGCGCCACCAGGGTCTCGCCGTCGATGCCGCCCAAGGCGAAGAAGGTCGTGTTCGGCAGGCGCGGCGCGTTGCGGCTGAAGACCCTGGCGCCCAGACCAGCCAACCCTTCCTCGAGCCTGGCGCGCAGTTCAGCCAGCCGCGCCGCATCGGCTGCCAGCCGCGCCGCGGCCAGCTCGCAGGCGGCGCCGAAGCCGACGATGGCCGCCACGTTCTCGGTGCCCGAGCGCAGGTTGCGCTCCTGGCCGCCGCCGGAGATCAGCGGCTTCAATTCGATGCGCTTGTCCAGCACCAGCGCCGCGGCGCCCTTCGGGCCGTGGATCTTGTGCGCCGACAGCGTCAGCGCGTTCACCCCGGCGGCGTTGAGCGCGCGGAAGTCGATGGCCAGCTTGCCCAGCGCCTGCACCGCGTCGGTGTGGAACCAGGCTTTCGCTGCACGCGCCTGCGCCGCCAGCGCGGGAATGTCCTGCAGCACGCCGGTCTCGTTGTTGGCCAGCATCACCGAGACGATCGACGGCTTCTTCGCCAGCGCCGCGGAAAAGTCGGTCTGCCTGACACGCCCCTCTTCATCGACGCCGATCTCGTACAGGCTCCAGCCCAGGCGCTTCAAATCCTGCGCCGGCTCGCGCACGCAGGGGTGCTCGATGGCCGACACCGCCAGGCTGCCCGGCTTGAGGCAGGCTGCCGCGCCCTTGATGAACAGGTTGTTGGCCTCCGAGCCGCCGCTCGTGAACACCACTTCGCTCGGGTGCGCCCCGACCGCCGCCGCCACCTGGCTGCGCGCCGTGTCGATGGCGGCGCGCGCCGCGCGACCGTACTCGTGGCGGCTGGAGGGGTTGCCGTAGCGTTCGCGCAGGTAGGGCAGCATGGCCCCCAGCACGCCCGGGTCGAGCGGCGTGGTGGCGTTGTGGTCGAGGTAGGCGGGAGCGAACACGCAGGCTCCGTCAGGCGGACACGGCGACGTTCACGCGCCGCGCCGGACGCAGGCGCTCGTCCATGGCGATGGTCGCCGCGACGGCCTTGGCCTTGGGCTGGTTCACCAGGTCGGCGAGCGAGACAGAGACCAGGTACTCGTGCATGCGCTTGTTGAGGTTGGTCCACAGATCGTGGGTCATGCAGCGCTGCTCGTCGGCGCAGTTCTCGCGACCGCCGCAGTTGGTGGCATCGAGCGGCTCGTCCACCGCGGCGATGATGTCGGCGACGGAGACCTCGCCCATGCCGCGCGCCAGGCGGTAGCCGCCGCCGGGGCCGCGCACGCTGGCCACGATCTTGTGGCGGCGCAGCTTGCCGAACAGCTGCTCCAGGTAGGACAGGGAAATCTTCTGGCGCTCGCTGATGCCCGCCAGGGTCACCGGCCCGTTGGCCTGCCGCTGGGCCAGGTCGATCATCGCGGTCACTGCAAAACGGCCTTTGGTCGTCAGTC
Source organism: Rhodocyclaceae bacterium (assembly GCA_020849155.1). Taxonomy (GTDB): domain Bacteria; phylum Pseudomonadota; class Gammaproteobacteria; order Burkholderiales; family Rhodocyclaceae; genus Desulfobacillus. Next base: position 1,685 of record JADLGU010000271.1, read on the forward strand.
TCATGGTTGGATCCTCTCCATCAAAGACGCTTTCGCGCCTAATACTTGAACATTTCAGTCGACTATACAAAGCCCGATTAGTTCAGTCAACTATTTTGCCCAAATATTGCGGATCGAACTTGTCCGCGGTAGCCAGTTCGTCGGCCCGGCAAACGCCGGATTGCTCCAGGCATTTCAACAACTTTTCCAGCCGCTTGTCGGTCTCGACGGCGTGGTCGAGCAGGCCGTGGATGGCCTGCGAGAGCGGGTCGTCCTCGTTGCGCGTGACGGCATAGGCCGAGAAGCCCATCTGGCCGGCCTTGATCTCGCGCGCGATCTCGCTGTGGTCCTCGACGATGCGTGCCGGGATGCCGACGGCGGTCGCCCGCGCCGGCACGTCGCGCACCACCACCGCGTTGGAGCCGACCTTGGCGCCCTCGCCCAGCGTGATCGGGCCGAGCACCTTGGCGCCGGCGCCGATGACCACGCCGCGCTCCAGCGTCGGATGGCGCTTGCCCTTGTTCCAGGAGGTGCCGCCCAGCGTGACGCCGTGGTAGAGCGTGCAGTCGTCGCCGATCGTCGCCGTCTCGCCGATCACCACCCCCATGCCGTGGTCGATGAAGAAGCGGCGACCGATGGTCGCGCCCGGATGGATCTCGATGCCCGTCATCCAGCGTGCGACATTCGAGCCGAGCCGGGCCAGCCACTTCAGCCCAAAGCGCCACAGCCCATGGTTGATGCGGTGCAGGATCAGCGCGTGCAGGCCCGGATAGCAGGTCAGCACCTCCCAGGTGTTGCGGGCGGCGGGATCGCGGTCGAATACGCAGGCGATGTCTTCGCGCAGTCTGGCGAACATCAACTCACTCCATCAGAAAACACTGAAATGTTACCAAAAACCCCTCAGTTTTAGTCAACTTTATTGCCGGGTTTCATGAAGGTTTTCAACATGCCGCGCAATAGGCTCACTTCGTCACGCTCCAGATGGATGCGGTCGAACAGGCGGCGCAGGCGCGGCATCAGGCGCTTGGGGTGGGCCGGGTCGAGGAAGCCGCTCTGCGTCACGGCGGCTTGGAGGTGGGCGTAGAAGTTCCGGATCTCTTCGGCCGTGGCGGGGGGATTCTCCGGCGCCGGCGGTGCGCCGGGATCGAGCGCGGCCAGGCGCAGTTCGTAGGCCATGACCTGCACCGCGGCGGCGAGGTTGAGCGAGGAATACTCCGGGTCCGTCGGCACCATCACCGGCAGGCGGCACAACCCCACCTCCTCGTTGGACAGCCCCGATTGCTCGTTGCCGAACACCAGCGCCACCTCGCCATGCGCGGCGGCGCCGACGATCTGCGGCGCGGCCGCGCGCGCCCACAGCGGCGGCGGCGCCATCTCCCGCTGGCGCGCCGTCATCGCCGCGGCGAACACCGTGCCCTCGAGCGCCTCCTCCAGCGTGGCGCAGGTGCGCGCGCCCAGCAGCACGTCGAGCGCGTTCGAGGAGCGCGCCCGCGCCACCCCGTCGGGATCGGCGCAGGGTGTCACCAGCCAGAGCTGCGTCAGGCCCATGGTCTTCATGGCGCGCGCGGCGGCGCCGATGTTGCCCGGGTGGCTGGTGCGGGTGAGGACGATGCGGATGCGGTCGAGAGGGTTGTTCATATACAATGCCGCCTTCTTCGCCGCAGCCATGCGGCGCGCTCATTCGAAAACCGGACCGCCATGCACCCGACACTCAACATCGCCGTCAAGGCCGCGCGACGCGCCGGCGGCATCATCAACCGCGCCGCGCGCGACGTCGAACAGATCAAGGTGAGCGCCAAGCGCGACAAGGACTTCGTCACCGAGGTCGACAAGGCCGCCGAAGCGGCCATCATCGAGGTGCTGCACGAGGCGTATCCGGACCACGCGATTCTAGCAGAGGAGTCGGGCG
>JADLGU010000272.1 GCA_020849155.1 Rhodocyclaceae bacterium
GCACCAGCGGCAACGTCTCCTCGACCAAGGTGGACAACAACTCCAAGAACCGTTTCTGGGAAACCCTGGAAAAGAACATCAAGGACATCCTGCGCGAGACCGACAAGGAAATCATCGTCAAGCGGCGGGTGGCGGAAGCGCAGGAACAAACCGCTGCTGCCGCCGCTGCACAGCCAGGCAGCGCAACCCCGGGAGCGGCCGGTGCAGCCGCGCCTGCGCCGATCCAAGTGCAAATCGCCCCGCCCCAGCCACAAAGCCAGGCTTCGAAGGAATATGAAACGCTGCAGGCCGCCTCCGTGATGGCCAACCCCGAAACCGGCGTGGTGCTCGTGCGCGCCACCTCGCGCCAGCATGAAAAAATCCAGGAATTCCTCGACCAGGTTCTGTCCTCGGCGAGAAGGCAGGTCCTGGTCGAGGCCACCATCGTCGAAGTGCGCCTGAACCAGAACTATCAGCAGGGCATCGACTGGCAGCATTTCAGCCAGGGCAATGCCTGGACCGCGGTCGGCCAGGGCGCCACCACGCGGACCCTCAGGGTCAACCCGACCACCGGCGCCTTCGAGGCCACGACCTCGACCTCGACCCTGCCCTCGGCGGTCGGCAACACCCTGTTCAGCCTGGCCTTCCGGCGCGCCGACTTCCTCACCGCCATCAAGCTGCTGGAGACCTTCGGCACGCTGCGGGTGCTGTCCAGCCCGAAGCTGTCGGTTCTGAACAACCAGACGGCGATCCTCAAGGTGGTCGACAACTTCGTCTACTTCCAGGTCAAGTCCGACACCAGCCAGGGCCAGACCAGCACCCTCACCAACCTGACCACCACCCCCCAGTCGGTGGCGGTCGGCCTGGTGATGAGCGTCACCCCGCAGATCAGCGAGAACAGCTCGGTCCTGCTCAACGTGCGGCCGACCATCTCGCGCATCACCGGCACCAAGCGCGACCCGCATCCCTCCCTGACGATCCCCAACCTGGTGCCCGAGATCCAGACGCGCGAGATGGAATCGCTGATGAGCGTCAACGACGGCGACATCGCCGTCCTCGGCGGGCTGATGCAGGACCAGGTGAACGACACCGACGACGCGGTGCCGGGCGTCTCCAAGATCCCCATCCTCGGCAACCTCTTCACCTACCGCAACGACACCACCACCAAAACCGAGCTGGTGGTGTTCCTGCGCCCGACGGTGGTCAAGGACGCCAGCATCCAGGGCGACTACAGCAGCTTCCGCAGCCAGCTGCCGGACAAGACCTTCTTCGAGAACAGGGGCGGCCTGCAGCCGGTGCCCGAGTGGAACGTCGGAGGCGGTCGGCAGTGAGCCTGCTGATGGACGCGCTGAAGAAGGCCGAGGAGGCCAAGCGCCTGTCCGAGGCGGCGGCCAGGGTCGAACCGCAGGAGTCGCCGTCCGTCGAAGCGCCAGTCGAAGCAGGCGAACCCGCTGCCGCGAGCACCGGATCGCGCGGCCTGCCCGAACTGCCCACCCGGCTCGAACTGTTGGATGCCGAATTCCACACGCCTGCGCCCAAGGCGCCTGCCCAGCCCGAACCGGCTCCGGCTACTACGAGCCAGGCGGCCGCGCAAAAGCGCGAGCGGGCGGCTGCGCAGAACCTTTTCGAAGCCAAGCAGCCCGCCTCGCGCAAATCGTTGCCGCTCATTGCCGGCCTGGCGGGCCTGGTTGCAGCCATCGGCATCGGCATTTATTTCTGGTGGCAGCTGCAGCCCAGGGGTTCGCTCGCCCCCGCTGCCGCCGTCAATCGCCCCATGCCGCCGCCCGCGCCCATCGCCGCGGCACCGGCACCGCAGCCTTCTCCGGCTGTCCCGGCCGCGGCGGCGGAGGCCGTCCCGGTCGCGCCGGTGCCGCAGACCGCGCCCGTCGCCGCGGCACCCGTCATCGCCGCCCCGAGCCGGCAACGCGAAGCACCGGCTGCGGCGAGCGCCAAACCCGCGGTCGCGGAAACCGAGAGCCTGATCCGCATCACCAAGGCCAAGCTGCAAGTGCACCCGCAGGTCGGCAGCGGCTATGCCGCCTTCCAGGCCGGCGACATGGCCACCGCCGAGCGCGACTACAAAGCCGTGCTGAAGAACGAGCCGAAGAACACCGACGCCCTGCACGGCCTCGCCGCCCTCAGCCTGCGGCAGGGACAGTATGACAATGCCGAGGCGCTGTACCTGCGCATCCTGGAAGCCGACCCGAAGGACAGCGCCGCCCAGGCCGGGCTGATCGGCTTGCGCGGCCAGGTCGATCCGATACAGTCGGAGAGCCGTTTGAAGAACCTTTTGGCCGGCCAGCCCGATTCGCCCCAGCTGAATTTCGCCCTGGGCAATCTCTACGCGCAGGCCGGCCGCTGGAACGACGCGCAGCAGGCCTACTTCCGCGCCTTCGCCGGCGACGGTGACAATCCCGACTATCAATTCAACCTGGCGATCAGCCTCGACCAGTTGCGCCAACCCAAGCTCGCATTGCAGTATTATCAAGGGGCGCTGGCTGCCGCCGTGCAGCGGCCCGCCGCCTTCGACAAGAGACAGGCCGAAAGCCGCGTCAGCGAACTGCAAAAATAACGCTGCGCCCCTGGCGCCATGGAGATGAATTCGCCCGCTCCGCATAGACGGCCGCTTGGCCAGATCCTGATCGCTCAGGGGGTCATCAGCGAGGACCAGTTGCGCATCGCGCTGCTGGAGCAGATGAAGTCCAACCAGCCGGTGGGCAAGCTGCTGGTCTCGCTGGGCTTCATCTCCGAGGCGACCCTGCGCGACGCGCTCGGCGAGAGCCTGGGCAAAAAGAGCGTCGACCTCACCCACGCCATCATCGACCCGGCCGGCCTGCGCCTGGTGCCGCAGGACCTCGCCAAGCGCCACCGCCTGCTGCCGCTCGACTACAACCGCAGCCAGCACCGCATGACGGTGGCGATCGCCGACATCAACGACATCGTCGCCCTCGACAAGCTGCGTTCGCTGACCCACGACGACCTGCAGATCGACACCGTGCTGGCCGGCGAGTCGGAGATCGCCCGCGCCATCGACCAGTACTACGGCCACGAGCTCTCCATCGACGGCATCCTGCACGAGATCGAGACCGGCGAGATCGACTGGCGCAGCCTGGCCGCCACCAGCGACGAATACAGCCAGCCGGTGGTGCGCCTGATCGACGCCATCCTCACCGACGCCGTCAAGC
>JADLGU010000273.1 GCA_020849155.1 Rhodocyclaceae bacterium
CCGCCCGAAGCACCTGCCACGCTATCTGGCCGAGTTCAACTATCGCTTCAACCGACGATTCGATCTGGCGAGCATGCTCGCACGGCTGGCCACCGCCGCCGTGCAAAAACCGCCTATGCCCTACCGGCTCGTAAAGTTGGCTGAGGCTCATTGGTAATCAGGAACATGAATGCCATCCGATTTGCCCTGCCCCTTGCCACGGCCATCGCCGCCGCGCCGGGTTTCGCCGCCGACGACCCACTGCTGGCCGAGGCGCGCGGCGTCGCGTCCGGCATCCCGCCCAAGCTGCTCACGGTGCTCCAGGAGGAAATTCAGAAGGGCGGGGCCGAGGGCGCCATCGGCGTCTGCCGCGAGAAGGCCCCGGCCATGGCCAAGGCCGCCTCGGAACAGTCGGGCTGGGCGATCCGCCGCGTCAGCCTGAAGAACCGCAACCCCAAGGCCGTGCCGGACGCCTGGGAAGAAGCCGTGCTGAAGGAATTCGACAAGCGCACCGCCGCCGGCGAAAAACCGACTGGCCTGGAAAAGGGCGAGGTGGTGAGCGTGGACGGCAAGCGGATGTACCGCTACATGAAGGCCCTGCCGACCCAGGACCTCTGCCTGCAGTGCCACGGCACGCCCGACAGGATCAGCCCCGCCGTCCAGGCCCGGCTGAAGGAACTCTACCCCAACGACAGGGCGGTCGGCTACGCCCCGGCCGAGATCCGCGGCGCCATCACCCTGAAAAAGTCCATCTGAAATGCCCCGCGGGGCGGGACGCCGGCCCCGTCCCGGTCAACGCTCGAAACTGGCGCTGATCTCGCGCGTCTCGTCGGACTTGAGTTCCAGCGTCCAGTAGTGCGGCAGGGCAATCCCCGTGCCGTGGATCTCCAGCTTGTGCGGGGTCCCGGCAGTCACCTGCAGGCGGGTCAGCGGAGGTGAGTTGCCGAGCTTCTTGCCGTCGAGCACGATTGCCCCCTGCGGCACGATCTTCAGCAGCACGGTAGCCATCGGCACGGCGGGAACCGAAGGTTTTTCCTCCGGACTATCCGCCGCGACGGCCTTGGGGGGCGGCCCCTTGTCCGCCACGGCCGGCTTGCCGGCTCCTTTCCCGGCACGGGACGGTTTCTTGGCTTCGGTCGGCTTGGGGGCCTCCGTCTTGGTGGCCTCCATGGCAGGGATTGCCGCCGGCTCCGCCGGCTGCTCCTGCGAGACGGCCGCCGGCTCGGATTTCGGCGCCTTCGGATACAAGGCGACCGCGGCCACCGCGGCCATCGCCGCCCCGATCAGGCCAAACAGCAGCGGCGCCCTCGAAGACGGCCGTTTCGGCGCGTCGGCGGACGGCGCCGCGGCCGTCTTGGGCGGCGGCCGGGGCACTTCGCTCTCCCCGGTCAGCACGGCCTTGAACTGGGAGACCGACTTGGGCCGTTCGGTCTCGTCCGGATTGAGGGCCCAGTCCACGGCCTGCAGCAGTCGCTCGCTGTAGCGCCCCTTGCCGACGCTCAGGGCCGAAGGCATGGCATCTTTCCTCACCCGCGATGGTGCTTCGAGCGGCTTCTCTCCCGAGATGATCCAGTAGAGCACGCCACCGAAGGCATACAGGTCCGACCACGGTCCCTGGGCGCCATGGGTGTGGTACTGCTCGAACGGCGCATAGCCGGGCGTGACGATGCTGGTCAGGCTGCGGCTGTCGCCGCTGCGGGCGTAACGGGCAGCGCCGAAATCCAGCAGCACCAGGCCGCCCTCGTCCTCCCGCACATAGATGTTGGCCGGCTTGATGTCGCGGTGCAGGACGCGGGCCTTGTGCACCACGTCGAGTCCCTCGAGCAGAGGCAGGAACAGCTGCAGCAGCGGCTTCTCCTCGAGCGGGCCGTGCTGCTTGATCCAGTCGCGCAGCGGCTCCCCCCGCTCGTAGTCCATCACCATGTAGGCGGTGTTGTTGGCCTCGAAGAAGCGATTGACGCGGACGATGTGGGGATGGCGGAAGGTCGCCAGCACCCGCGCCTCGGCGAGGAAGCCGTCGAGGCCGACCCGGTAGCCGTGGGTGTCCGATTCGGTCTTGGCGCAGACCGTCTGGCCGCCGGTGCGCACCGCCAGGTCGTTGGGCAGATACTCCTTGATGGCGACCAGGCACTGCAGGTTGTTGTCGCGGGCCCGATAGGTGATGCCGAAACCGCCGCTGCCGAGCACCGCCTCGATGGTGTACTCCTGCAGCGTGTAGCCGGCCGGCAGGGCGACGTGGTTGCGGGCGGTGGGCCGGCTGTGCTCGGCCGCCACCGCACCCTGGTGGATCGGGGCATTCGGGTCGATGCGCGTCGGCTGGGTCTGGCCCGAAAGAATCCGCACGCTGGAAATCGTCGGCTCGGTGCTGGGATCGTATCCCGGGCCGGCCAACATCTCCCCCTCGCCAGCCGGCGATCGGGCGCTAAGCGTCTCCTTGCGGGATTCTTCCTCCTGGGACACGACCGACCTCCTTTGTGCCGGTTTAGTCTTCCTTGAGCCTGTCCGGGCGCCTCAAACCAACGGCTTCAGGCCGTCCAATGCCGCGCCGAGGCGGATAACACTATGATCCTTGTGGCTTTGTGTCAACCTGTCATTGGAAATCCAGCTATCTGGCCGGGGCTTCGAACAGATATTCCCCGCCCGCCTCGTGTCCCGCCGAGACCACCGCACCGTACTGGGGCTGCTGGGGAAAGTCATCGCTGACGCCCTTGCGGACGACCTTGAACACCTCGCGGCCCAGAGTGGTTCCGCCCAACTGGTCGAGCGAGCGGAGGAAATGCCAGGCGAAGATGGAATGGCCGTCCTTGCCCTCGTCGGAGACCGGCTCCTCGCCTCCGGAAGACAGCACCAGCACGCTGCGCCTGCGCAGCACCTCGCCGGGCGAGGCCGCCGCGCCACCCAGGCTCTGCTCGCGCGCCAGGGTGCCGGAAAAGCAGCTGTCCGACACCAGCATCAGCTGCCGCGCCGGGATCGCCCCCAGCAGCTTCGAGATGTCGCTGTTGGAGATCCACTGCGCGGCGGTCTTCACCGAGCCGTCGACCGGGATCCAGTAGCCCATGTTGGTGTCGTCCATCAGGTAGCCGTGGCCGGCGTAGTAGACGAAGACGCTGTCGGCCGGCTGCACCTCGCGCGCCAGCGCCGCCACGGCGCGGACCATGTCGGCCTTGGTGGCGTTCTTCAGCACCCTCACCTCGAAGCCGAGCTTGCGGCCGAGCGCGGCCGCGATGCGGTCGACGTCGTGGGGCGGCGTCTCCAGCGGGGGGATCGGATGCTGGTACTGGAAATTGCCGACCAGCAGGGCGATCCGCCGCGCCGTCGGCTGGCCCGCGGCCGCGGCCGGCACGCCGCCGCCCGCGGCCTTCGGCAAGCACAGCGATTGCTCATCCTCGCCCGCCGCGCATTCGCGCACCTCGACCACCCTGGGATTGCGGCGAATCTCCTCCAGCGCTTCGCGATAGAGCAGCGTGCGGGCCTGGTGGCGCTGCATCTCGATGGCCTGCATCTGGGCCCGGCCGGGCACGCCGGCCATGAAGGGCGGCGGGCGAAAACCCTGGGCTAGTCCCGTCGCGGGCAACAGGACAACTGGCAGGAGGACAAGGATCCTTGGCGTCATGGCGATTCCTCCGGTTGACGGCGCGCGCGCCTCAGCAGTTCCGGCCAATCGCGCGTCCAGCAGCAATCATGATCGAATCCGGCTATGGTTACCAGTTGTCCGCCATGGCGAGCGGTAAATTCGGCGACCAGTGCGGCCGGCACGACTTCGTCGTCCGCTCCGGCGAAATGGACGGCCGGCGGCAACCAGGGACGCTCGGCCAGTTTCAGGGGGTCAAGCGCATCGTCGAGCGGCGACAGCCTGTGGTGGGCCACCCATCCCGCCAGGGAAAGCGGTGCTGCAACGGTGACCAGGCGGTCGACGTCCCGGCGCCGTAATGCCAGCAGTGTGGCGACGACGCCACCCCCGGAATGGCCGACGAGATGAAGCCGTTTGGCGCCGGTGGCGTGCTTGAGATGGCTCACGGCGGCATCCATTGCCGCCAGCACAGCCGGTACATAGCGCCGGCTCGTCCACCAGGCGGCGTCGCAGCCGGCACGCTCCTGATCGTCCTGGTACTGGCACGGCCGTCCGAGATAGGCCAGCTGCGGCGCGGTATCGCGATCGGCCAGACGCAGAGCCAGCGGGTCGCGCGGGGTCGGATCCGAAGGGGGATGGTATGGGCTCGGCCA
>JADLGU010000274.1 GCA_020849155.1 Rhodocyclaceae bacterium
AAGGCCGTCGCCTTCGGCCGGCGCGGCTCGAATCCCGCCAGGCTGGAGTCTTTCATAATCACCGAGGAACTCGCCCCCACCGTCAGCCTTGAAGACCACTGCCGCGATTGGCCGTCGCAGCCACCCTCGCTGGCGCTGAAGCGCGCGCTGATCGCAAGCGTCGCCGACATGGCGGGCAGGATGCACCGCGGCGGCGTGAACCACCGCGACTGCTATATCTGCCACTTCCTGCTGCACACCGCGCCGCCGCCGACACCGCAACAGCTGCGCCTGTCGCTGATCGACCTGCACCGCGCCCAGGTGCGCGACAGGACGCCGCGGCGCTGGCGCGACAAGGATCTGGCCGCCCTGCACTTCTCGACGCTGGAGATCGGCCTCACCGCGCACGACCGGCTGCGCTTCCTGCGCGGCTATTTCGGCCGCCCGCTGCGAGAGGTCCTCGTCGAAGAGGCCGACCTGCTCGCCTACCTGGGACGCGAAGGCGAGCGCCTGATGGGGCGCTACCTGCGCAAGTTTGCGCCGCGGGAAGGCGTATGAGCGAGTGGCGGGTGCTGCCTGGTGTCGACGCCGAAGCCGCGGCGCGCTTCGCCGATCTGGACGCGGTGTTCGCCCTCGAGGGCGAGATCGTCGCCAAGGATTCCACCACCCGCACCGTGCGCGTCGAAGTCGGCGGCCGCCGCTACTACGTCAAGCGCTACCACGGCCTCGGCAAGAAGCCGCTGCGGCGCTGGTTCGGCACGCCTCGTGTGCAGCTGGAATGGGAAAACCTGCAACGCTTTGCCGACTGGGGCATTCCCACCGCGCGGCTGGTCGCCTGCGGCCTCGAAAGCCAGGGCGGCCTGTTCGCGCGCGGCGCGCTGATCACCGAAGAGATCCCCGCCACCGCAGACCTCGCGCGGCTCGCCCGTGAAGGAGCCCCCAGTCAGAAAAGTCGGTCTTGGTGGCACGGCGTCTCCACCCAGGTGGCCGAGATCGCCCGCCGCATGCACACGCGGCGCTTCGCCCACGGCGACCTCAAGTGGCGAAACCTGCTGGTGGACGCGGCCGGCAAGGCGTACCTGATCGACTGCCCCAGCGGCGGCTTCTGGTGGCCGCCCTTCCTCGAATACCGCATCGTCAAGGACCTCGCCTGCCTCGACAAAGTGGCCAAGCGCCAGCTCTCACGCACGCAGCGCCTGCGTTTCTACCTCGACTACGCGCAGAAGAGAAAACTCGACGTCGCCGACAAGCGGCGCATCCGCCGGATCGTCGGCTTCTTCGCCGGGCGGGACGAGGAGCAGGAGTCCGCAGAGTCGCTGCGCGCCGGCGGCCGCCGGCTGCTGGTGCCCTGCACGGTCGCGCTCGAGGGCGGCGGCGAACTGGCGATCGAGCGCTGGCTGCGCATCCTGCCCGGCAAGCGGCTCACCGGCGTCGGCCGCTGGAACGGGCGGACCGTCCTGGCCAAGTTCTTCGTGGCAAAGCGCGGCGCCGAGCGCCACTGGCAGCGCGAGTGCCGCGGCATCGACAGCCTGAAGGCGCACGGATTGCCTACGCCGGCCCTGCTGGCCAGCGGCCGGCTGGAAGGCGACGGACACTTTGTGCTCACCGAATACCTGGACAGCGCCCAGTGCCCGAGCGCCACGGCAGCCGGCGAACTCGCCACGGTGTTCGAGGCGGTCGGTCGCATGCATGCGCGCGGCATCCTGCAGGAGGACGTGCATCTCGGCAACTTCCTGCTCGCCGGCGGCGGCCTGCATGTCATCGATGGCGACGCCATCCGGCCGGCCCGATCCGGTCGTGTCTGCCTCGGCAACCTGGCGCTGCTCTTCGCCCAGCTGACGCCGGCCGACTGCCGCGCCTGGCAGGCGGCGCTGCTCGCCGCCTACCGCCGCGGCCATCCCGGCCCCGCCCTCGAAGCGGCGCAACTGGAGGCGGCCATCGCGCGCGCGCGTGAAGCGCGCCTCGCCGACTATCTCGACAAGTGCCTGCGCGACTGCAGCCTGTTCAAGTCGGCGCGCCGCGCCGACCGCTTTTTCTCCATGCTGCGGGAGGAGGCCGATTTCCTCGCTCCCCTGATGGCCGATCCGGACGCCTGGATCGAGCAGGGCATTTCCCTCAAGCGCGGCCGCAGCGCCACGCTGGCGCTGGTCGAGCTGGAGGGCCGCAAACTGGTCATCAAGCGCTACAACATCAAAAGCGCAGTCCATGCCCTCTCGCGTGCCTGGCGGCCGAGCCGTGCCTGGCACAGCTGGGTCGAGGCGCACCGGCTGCGCTTCCTCGGCATCCCGACGCCGCGCCCGCTGGCGCTCATCGAGCGCCGGCTCGGGCCGCTGCGCGGCCGCGCCTGGCTGATCAGCGAGCATTGCGAAGGGCCGAACCTGCAGGAGCGTCTGGCCGCGGAGAACGGCCTGCCGCCGGGGATCGCTGAAGCCGTGCGCCGGCTGTTCGCCCGGCTCGCCGAGGCGCGCCTCAGCCACGGCGACCTAAAGGCCAGCAATTTCCTCTGCAGCGGGGATGAACTCTGCGTGCTCGACCTCGACGCCATGCGCCGGCACGACAGCGAAGCCGCCTGGCGCAAGGCCTGGCTAAAAGACCGCGCCCGCTTCCTGCGCAACTGGCCGGAAGGCGGGGCGATTCGGCGGGAGATGGAAGCGGCACTGCCGCCGGCGTGATCCTTAGCTACCCTGGACGACTTCTTCGGCTTCGCGGAACTGCATGGCATGCAGCCTTGCATAGGGGCCGTTGGCGGCCAGAAGCGCGGCGTGGCTGCCGCGCTCGACGATGCGCCCCTGGTCCATCACCAGGATGATGTCGGCGCGCTCGATGGTGCTCAAGCGATGGGCGATCACCAGCGTGGTGCGGCCGCGCATGGCCGAATCGAGCGCGGCCTGGATGTGGCGCTCGGATTCGGTGTCGAGGGCCGAGGTGGCCTCGTCGAGGATCAGGATCGGCGCATCCTTCAGCAGGGCCCGGGCGATGGCCAGGCGCTGGCGCTGGCCGCCGGAGAGCAGCACGCCGTTCTCGCCGACCAGGGTGTCGAAGCCCTG
>JADLGU010000275.1 GCA_020849155.1 Rhodocyclaceae bacterium
ACGAGGCGCTGCAGGCGCTCTCCGGCAACCGCTGGCTGAAGCAGGTCATCGACGACCTGCGCAAGGTGCTGAAACTGAAGCGGCGCGATTCGCTGCGGCTGGACGGGCGGTTGAAGCAGTCGCTGGAGGAGCACCGCCGCATCCTCGCCGCCATCCGCGAGCGCGACGCCGCCAGCGCCGAGGCGCTGATGCATGCGCATCTGCTGTCGGGGCGGGCGGCGCTGGCGAAGATGCATGCTGCGGCCCTCTCCCCCAGCCCCTCTCCCGCTCGCGGGAGAGGGGAGCCGGTGCGTCATGGCTGAAGAGATCCTCGTTCATCGGGACGGCGTCGTCGCCACCGTCACGCTGAACAACCCGACGAAGCTCAATGCGGTCAACGCCTCGATGTGGCGGCGCCTGCGCGTCGTCATGGAGGAACTCTCCGCCGACGAGGCGCTGCGCTGCGTCGTGCTGCGCGGGGCGGGCGAGAAGGCCTTCGCCGCCGGTGGCGACCTCGAGGAGTTCCTCACCCTGCGCGACACGCTTGAGCGCTCCCTGGTCTACCACGAGGAGTGGGTGGCGAAGGCGCTGAACGCCATCCGCGACTGTCTGCATCCGACCGTGGCGATGATCCACGGCGCCTGCATCGGCGGCGGGCTGGAGATCGCCGGTCAGTGCGACCTGCGCATCTGCGGGCGTTCCGCCCGCTTCGGCGCGCCGATCAACAAACTCGGCTTCTCGATGGCCCCTGGAGAATTGATCGGGCTGCTTGCCTTGGCCGGCCCGGCGGTGGCTCTGGAAATCCTGCTGGAAGGGCGCATCCTTGGCGCCGACGAGGCCTATGAAAAAGGCCTGGTCACCCGCGTCGTGGACGATGAACTCGTGGCGGAGGAGGCCTACGCCACGGCCCGCCGCATCGCCGCCGGCGCGCCGCTCGCCGCGCGCATGCACAAGAAGCTGGTGCGGCGCCTCACCGCCGTCCCGCAGGGACTGACTTTTGAGGAGCAGAAGGCCAGCTTCGCCTTCCTCGACAGCGAGGACTACCGCGAGGGCCTCTCCGCCTTCTTCGACAAGCGCGCGCCCCTGTTCAAGGGCAAATAGCCGTTGTTGCAGCGCAGCTTGACGTGCCCCGTCACTCCTTCTATCTTGTATACAAAATAACGCATACAAGCTTTCTTTACGTTTGGCATCAATGATTAACAAGTCATCCCTGTGCCAGCAGGCCGTGGAGTTGCTGAGAAAGCGGATTCTCGGCCAAGCCTTCCTGCCCGGCCAGCGGCTGGACGAGGCGGCGCTCGCCGCCGACCTCGGCATCAGCCGCACGCCGCTGCGCGAGGCGCTGAAGATCCTTTCCGCCGAGGGGCTGGTGCACGTCAAGCCGCGGCGCGGCTGCTTCGTCGCCGAGCTGGCTCTGGACGACCTCGACGAGATCTTTCCGATCATGGCCATGCTGGAGGGCCGCGTCGCCTACGAGGCGGCGCTCAAGGTGCGGCCGGAAGACCTGAAGCGCCTCGATGCCCTGCACGAGAAGCTGGAGAAGCACGCCGCCGCGCGCGACGTCGACCGCTATTACGAGGTGAACTACGTCTTCCACGATGCCCTGCAGGAGCTCGCCGGCAACCGCTGGCTGCAGCACATGATCGGCGACCTGAGAAAGCTGCTGCGTCTGTCGCGCCACCGTTCGCTCAAACTCGAAGGACGGCAACAGGAATCCCTCGCCGAGCATCGCGCGCTGATGGCGGCACTGCATCGCCGTGACGCCGAGACCGCCGAGGAAGTCATGAAAAACCATCTGCTGGCGCAGCTCACCGCGCTGCGCCGCATGGCCGCCAGACAGGAGGCCGCCTGATGGCCGACAGCCTCATCGACCGCGTGAAGAGCCTGGTCGGCGGCCGGCGCGAGCGTCAGCCGATGACACCGAAGCTGCTCGCCCAACTGCGCAAGCAGTTGCAGGAATGCGCCGCCGGCACCGGCGGCGAAGTCTCGGCGCGCAACCGCGCGGCCAAACTCGGCGAGACCTACCTCAACCTCGACGACGCCGGCCGGCACGAATTCCTGCGCCGCATCGCCCTCGACTTCGGCCCCGAGCCGGCGAAGGTGGACGCCGCCCACCGCGCTTACCAGACGGCGGTCGGCACGCCCGGCCAATGGGACGCCGAGGCCGACCTGCGCGCCGCGCTGCGCTCCTCGCGCATCCGCATCCTGACCCAGTTCAACGCCCTGCCGCAGGGCGTCAAGTTCCTCGTCGACCTGCGCACCGACCTGCTGCGCTTCCTGGAGAAGGACGAGGAGCTGGCGGTGCTCGACCGCGAGCTGGAGTCGCGCCTCACCGCCTGGTTCGACGTCGGCTTCCTGGAACTGCAGCGCATCACCTGGAACTCGCCCGCTTCGCTGCTGGAGAAGCTGATCAAGTACGAGGCGGTGCACGAGATCCGCTCCTGGAACGACCTGAGGAACCGGCTCGATTCCGACCGGCGCCTGTACGCCTTCTTCCATCCGCGCATGCCGCAGGAGCCGCTCATCTTCGTCGAGGTGGCGCTGACGAAAGAGCTGTCGGACAACATCCAGGCGCTGCTCGACGAGCACGCGCCGCTGTTCGATCCGATGCGCGCCGACACCGCCATCTTCTATTCGATCTCGAACACCCAGGCCGGCCTGCGCGGCGTGACCTTCGGCAACTTCCTGCTGAAACGCGTCATCGACGACCTGAAGCGGGATTTCCCGCAGCTGAAGACCTTCGCCACGCTCTCGCCGCTGCCGCAGTTCGCCGCCTGGCTGAAGCGCACGCCCGCGGCGCTGGCCGGAGTCGGCCTGACGCTGGCCCAGCTGCAGTCGGGCGAGTGGGCGCAGGACAAGGCGCAGGTGCGCCGCCTGCGCGATGCGCTGGAGGGCCTGGCCGCGCGCTACCTCTACGCCGAGCGCCAGAACGGCCGCCCCACCGACCCGGTGGCGCGCTTCCACCTCGGCAACGGGGCGCGCATCGAGCGCATCAATTTCCTCGCCGACGCCTCGGCCAAGGGCTTCAGGCAGTCCTGCGGCCTGATGGTGAACTATCTGTACGACCCCGACGAGATGGAGCAGAACGTCGAAGCCTTCGTCGGCGAGGACCGCATTGCCGCCACCGCGGCGATACGCCGCCTCGCCAAAACCCAATAACCACAGGAGGAGACACCATGAACGCACGCCGCCGCATCCTGGCCGCATCCCTGGCCGCTGCATCCCTTGCCCTCTTTGGCCCGCAAGCCTTCGCCCAGACGCCGAAGGTCCTCAAGATCTCGCACCAGTTCCCCGGCGGCAGCATCGACGAGGGCGACTTCCGCGACCGCATGGTGCGCAAGTTCGCCGCCGAGGTGGAGAAGCGCACCAACGGCCAGCTCAAGTTCGAGATCTATCCGGGCGGCTCGCTGGTCAAGCCGGTGGAGCAGTGGGGGGCGATGGCCAACGGCTCGCTGGACATGTCGCTGTACCCGCTGGCCTATGCCGGCGGGCGCGTGCCGGAACTCAACATCGGCCTGATGCCGGCGCTGGTGACCAGCTACGAGCAGGGCATGCGCTGGAAGGACGCGCCCATCGGCAAGGAGCTCACGCGCATCGTCGAGGAGAAGGGCGTCAAGATTGTCACCTGGGTGTGGCAGGCGGGCGGTATCGCCTCGCGCGGCAAGCCC
>JADLGU010000276.1 GCA_020849155.1 Rhodocyclaceae bacterium
CCGCGCGCACGAGGCGGCCGCCGGCCGCGACGGCTTCGCGCAGCGTGGCGTCGACCGCTTCCTCCGTTGGAACGTTGTGCGCGAGGGTGAAGCCGGGGAAGCCTGCGCCTTGCGGCGGCACGCCGGCATCTTCGGCAAGCGCATCGCGCGCGAAGAGCGCGAAGGCCGTGCTGCCGGCCTGGTAGAAGGCGATGGCTTCCTGGCTGGCGGAGGATTCGCGCCAGCCGAGTGCCTTGTAGAAGGCACGGCTGCGGGCGAGGTCGGCGACGCCGAGGGTGACGAGGGTGAGGGCCTGTTTCATGGGTTGCGTCCGGAGCGGTTGCGTCCGCGCATTATGCGCCGGCAACGCCGCCGCCTCGTCCGGACTGACTTTTCCCGCGCGGGGCGGTTTTCAGGAGCGACTGCCGCAGCGCCCGCAGGGCGCGCTCGATGGCGGGGACGTCGGCCAGGCCGAAGCCGAGGGTCAGCCCTTCCGCCGCGCGCGGCCTGAGGGCGAACGCCGACCACGGCTGCGCGCCGGGCAGGTGGCGGCGCGCAGCGGCGAGGATGCGCGGCGCATCGGCGGCGCGGCGGATGCGCGCGGAGAGGTGCAGGCCGGCCGCGGAGGGAACCGGCGCCAGCCATTCGCCGAGCCAATGCGCGATGCCGTCCGCGAGCGCGGCACGGCGGCGGACGTACTCCAGGCGCATGCGGCGGACGTGGCGCGCGAGATGGCCCTCCTCAATGAATGCCGCCAGCGCCGACTGCTGCGCGGTGTCGGCCTGTGCGTCGGTGCAGCGCTTGAGGGCGGCCAGGCGCTCGCGTGCCCAGGGCGGCGCGACGACGAAGCCCGTGCGCAGCGCGGGGAACATGCATTTCGAGAAGGTGCTGACATAGCAGACGCGCCCTTCGGCGTCGAGCGCTTGCAGGGCGTCGAGCGGCCGGCCTTCGGCGCGGAACTCGCCGTTGTAGTCGTCCTCGACGATGACGGCGCCGTGCGCGCGCGCCCACGCCAGCAGCGCCATGCGTCGTGGCAGGCTCATCGCCACGCCGGCGGGGAACTGGTGCGAGGGCGTGACGCAGACGACGCCGATGCCTTCGCCGAGCCGGTCGACGCGCAGGCCTTCGCCGTCCACCGGAACGGGCACGAGTTGCGCGCCGGCGGCGCGGAACGCCGCGCGCAGGCCAGGATAGCCGGGATCCTCGACCGCCACGCACGTGCCCACGGGCGCGACCAGCAGGCGGGCGAGGAGGTCGAAGGCCTGCTGCGCACCGGCGGTGACGACAATGTCGTCGGCGCCGCAGGCAACGGCGCGCGCGAAGGCGACGTGCCGCGCGATGGCGGCGCGCAGGACGGGCAGGCCCGCCGTGTCGTCCTGCGCGAAGGGGCCGCGGGCGGCGGCGCGCAGGGCGCGCAGCACGACGCGCCGCCAGGCGGCGTGCGGAAACAGGCGATGCTCGGGCAGGCCCAGGCGGAACGGCGCCGCATCCAGCGCGCCGGCCAGCGGCGCGCGCACGGGCGGGCGGCGCCAGGCGGGATTGAGGACGACGGCCGGCTGCGCCGTAGCCTTGCCGCGCCGGGCGGGCAGGTCGGCCACCACGGGGCGGGCGCGCGTGCGGGGCAGGATGTAACCCTCGGCGATCAGCCGGTCGTAGGCCGCCGCCACGGTGTTGCGCGCCACGCCGAGCGCGGCGGCGGCGCTGCGCGTCGAGGGCAGCAGGGCGCCGGCGGCCAGCCGTCCGTCCAGGATGGCGGCGCGCAGGCGCGCGTGCAGGGTGCGGCCACGCCGGCCGCGCGCCGCGGGCAGGTCGAGGTCGAGCGGGAAATCTGGCTCCATGTTTATTCTCATTTCTGGCGCTACAAAGGTGCCAGCCGGGGGCTAGCGTAGCACGCATCGCCCCTGTGCCCACGATGGAGACCGCCATGACGCCCCCCGCCCCCGCCGCCTTCCTGCCCGCCTGCGTTGGCCGCCCGGCCGAACTGCCCTGGATGCCTTCCGCCTCGCCCGGCAAGGCGGCCAAGCTGCTGCACTTCCTGCCCGGCGACGCCGGCTTCGTCGAACTGCTGCGCATGGCGCCGGGCGTACGCATGCCGCTGCATCGCCACGCCGGCGAGGTGCATGCCTGGAACCTCGCCGGCAGCCGCGTGCTGTGCACGGGCGAGACCATCGGGCCGGGCGAGTACGTTTATGAGCCGCCCGGCAACACCGACTGGTGGCAGGCCGTCGGCGACGAGCCGCTGGTGGTATTCGTGGTGGTGATGGGCGAGGTGGCGTTCCTCGGCGAGGACGGCGAGGTGCTGTCGCGCGTCTCGGCCGCCACGCTCAGGCGGGAGTGGGAAGCCTTCCTCCTGCAACAAGGAGAGGCGGCGGCAGCGCTCAGCCCAGCAGCGCCGGATTGAGCCGCCAGACGATTAGCCGTCAACCCCCGGCTTGTCCGCCGGAATCGGCAGCGAGAAATAGAAGACGGCGCCCTCCCCCACCCTGCCCTCGGCCCACACCCGTCCGCCGTGCCGCGCCACGATGCGCTGGACGATGGCCAGGCCGACGCCGGTCCCGGGGAACGCGGCCGCGTCGTGCAGGCGCTGGAAGACGCCGAACAGCTTGTCGTAATAGCGCATGTCGAAACCGTCGCCGTTGTCCTCTATGCGATACACCAGCTCGCCGTCCGCGATCGATCCGTCGACCGCGATGCGCGGCGCGGCGCGCTTGCCGGTGAACTTGACGGCGTTCGAGATGAGGTTCGCCCACACCTGCCTGATCAGCGCGGCATCGCCGCTGGCCGCGGGCAGCGGGCCGACGGCGATGGGCGGCGGCGGGACCGCGTCGGCGGCGAGCTCCTCGATGACGCCGCGCACCAGCGTTTCCATGTCGATCCGGGCCGCGGCAAGGGGGCCGCGGCCGAGCCGGGAGAAGAGCAGGAACTCGTCGATCAGTTCGCCCATCCTTTGCGCCCGGTCGCGCACCACGCCGAGCAGGCGGCGGCCTTCGTCGTCGAGCCGGTCCGAGTAGTCCTCCTTCAAAATCTGGGCGTAGCCGTCGATGGCCCGTAGCGGCGCGCGCAGGTCGTGCGAGATGGAATAGCTGAAGCTGTCGATGTCCTTGTTGGCCGCCTCGAGCTGGGCGGTGCGCTCGGCGACGCGGCGCTCGAGTTCGGCGTTGAACCGGTCGATCCGTTCGGCGGTGGCGTCGAGCTGGCCCATCAGCGCGCCCAGCTCGCCGCGCGAATACGGCTGGCCGATGCGCGCGCCCAGCTCGCCGGACTCCAGTCGCGCGGAGGCGTCCAGCATGCGCTTGATCGGCCGCCGGATGCCGGCTTCCGCGAGCACCCAGGCGACGACGAAGGCCAGCAGGGTGGCCACGATGACGACCGCCAGGGTCTGTGTCTGCCGGCGGTCCGCCGCCGCGGTCAGCTCGCCCTTCGAGACGCCGACCAGGACGGAGAGGTCGGCGCCGGGCACTTCGCGCGGCTCGGGCTCGGCGACGGCCCAGACCCGCGCCAGGCCGCCGGTGCCGATTTCCTCGTAGGCAGCCTTGCCGTCGCGCCGCTGCGCCAGCCGATGCAGCGGGGAATCGGCGAGGGAGGAACCGGGCTTGAGCTCGCCGTCCGGATGCCAGGTGAGCAGCGTCCCGTTGCTGTCCATCAGCGCCAGCACGGCCGATTCGAAGGGCAGGCTGCGGGCTCGCCCGCGCATGAACTTGTCCAGGTCGAGAGAGGCGAGCAGGACGAACCTCACCGCGCCGCCGTCGTCGCGCGCCGGGTAGGCGATCTGCATCACGGCCTTGCCGGTGAGCCGGCCGAAAGCCGGTTCGAGGGCCAGGGCATGCGGCGCGGCGAGCGCCTGCCGGAAGTAGCGGCGGTCGGTCAGCTTCAGCGTCCTGCCGGTGCGCAGCGAATCGCAGAACAGGAATCCGTCGGGCCTGATCGTGAGCAGGCCGGTGTATTGGGGATGCGCCTCGAGCACCCCGGCGAGGAAGGCCGAGCAGGCCTGCCGGTCGCCGGTGTCGAGATCCCGGGCGCGGGACAGGCCGTACTCGAGCTGCGCCGCGCTGCGCACGGCGTCCTGGAGGTCCTCCGCGATGAGCCGGCTGGCGGCCTGCAACTGCTCGCGGGCCCGGACGATGTCGGCCTGGCGGTCGCCGGCAACGAAGTAGGCCGTGATCGCCGCCGGCAGGAGCGTGGCGAACAGCACCAGCAGCAGGATGCGCGTGCGCAGGCTCACGGTCGACGCCCCGGCTGCCGCTGCCCTGCGGAAGTTGCAAGCGATGGATCGAGACGAGCCACTCCCCTCTCCTCCTCCCTGTCCTGCCCCGCGAAGCGCCCTGACCGGCCTGTCGTTCCGCATGATAGGCAATGCCGCGATCATCGTCCAGCCGATGCCTTCTCCACCGTGCCGGGCAGACCGAGTTTTTCGGGGAGTTGGGTGGCGATAGTATTTGACTAACGCATTGTTAATTACATTCAATTGGATTAATCGTTGCGGCGCCGGCATCATGGCTTCCGTCGCAAGCCATTCGACGCCGATTCATCAACCGAGACAGGAGAAAACGCATGAACACGACGCTCATCAACACCGAGATCCTCCCCTTCAAGGCCACCGCC
>JADLGU010000277.1 GCA_020849155.1 Rhodocyclaceae bacterium
GCCGACTGGATCGTCGCCCTGTTCGACGCCGCCGGCGTCAAGCAGGCGGCGCTGGTCGGCCACAGCATGGGCTCGCTGATCTCGCTGGAAGCCGCCGCGCGCTTCGCGGACCGGATAGCGAAGATCGCCCTCGTCGGCACGGCCGTGCCGATGCCCGTCTCGGAGGCCCTGCTCGCGGCGGCGCGCGACACCCGGCCGAAGGCCGAGGGCATGGTCAACGTCTGGTCGCACGGCCCGCGCGGCGCCCTCGGCGGCTGCACCGTGCCGGGAATGTGGCTGATGGGTTCTAGCATTCGCCTCGCCGAGCGCGCCGGCGACGGCGTGCTGTTCAACGACCTCAACGCCTGCAACGAATACCAGCGCGGCCTGGAGGCGGCCGCCGCCGCGCAGTGCCCGGCGCTGCTGGTCGTCGGCAGCCGCGACATGATGACCTCGCCGCGCGGCGCGCCGAAGCTCGCCGCCGCCATGAAGGACGCCCGCATCGCCACCATCGAGGGCTCGGGCCACGCCCTGATGGCGGAATACCCCGACGCCGTGCTCGACGCCCTGCGCGGATTCGTCAGCTGGTAGTGCCGCGGCGGGTGTTGTCCGCCACCACGGTGATGCGGCGGCGCGCGTCGGTGGCGGTCGATTTTTCGGGTTGATGCAGCACGACGCGATCGCGCCCTGCCTGCTTGGCCTGATACAGCGCGCGGTCGGCCCGCGCGAAGAGACTGTCCAGGTCGTCGTCCGGCGCCAAGGCGGCAATCCCGAAGCTGGCGCTGAATCCCGGCACGCCCGCGCCGCGATGCTCGCGGAACAGCAGGCGCAGCTTCTCGGCCAGGCGCTCGGCCTCCTCGCCCGAGGTTTCCGGCGCCAGGATCACGAACTCCTCGCCGCCCCAGCGCGCAAAGACATCGGCCAGGCGCAGGTTGTCGCGCACCAGGCGGGCGACGACCTGCAGCACGAGATCGCCCGCGGCGTGGCCATGACGGTCGTTGATCGCCTTGAAGTGGTCGAGATCGAAGACGATCATCGACAGGCTGCGGCGATAGCGCCGGGCGCGCAACAGTTCGCCCACGGCGATCTCGGCGAAGCCGTGCCGGTTCAGGGCCTCGGTGAGGGCGTCGGTCGAGGCCTTGCGGTTGAGCCGGTCCACCAGTTCGAGCAGATCGCCGAAGCCCCGGGAAATCTCGCCCACCTCGTCGTGCTGCCGCGCCGGCGCCGGAACGGCCGCCTCGCCCAGGCTGCGCGCCGCCCGGCGGGCGGCCATCAGCGCGGTCTCCAGCGCGTTCAGCACCTGGCGCAGCGAAGTCAGCGCCAGATACACCAGCAGGCCGGAAACCAGCAGGAGGCCCGCGCGCTCCAGCATCGCGGCCAATTCCCCGGCCGCCTGCGCCGCCTCCGCCTTCTCCTGCAGGTCGGCGAGCGAGTAGCGTTCCACCTCGCGCAGCAGGTCGATGGCCGCGGTCATGGCCTCATAGCGGTCCCTGCGCGCGGCCGGCGTGACCGCCAAGGTCCTGTTCGTCTGCGCTTCGACGAGGATCTGCCGCGCCCGCAGCATGTCGGGTTCGCTCAGCGCCCCGCCCAGGGTGCTGGCGAGATCCTCGTCGGCACCCCGCAAGAACAGCGCGACATGCCAGTCGTAGAGCCCGATATGCCGGCCCATGGCGGCGTTCCAGGCCGGGTCCGCCTTCCCGTCGGCAGGCAGGGCCAGCAAGGTCGCGCGCGACTGGCCGAGGAACTCCTTGGCCTGGACCAGGTGGGCGTGGGCGATCAGGCCGGACTGCATCGGATGGCCGCCGGCCGATTGCGCCAGCTGCACGACGCGTTCCAGCATCGCCGCGACCTGCAGCGTGTAGTAGTCGAAGGCCTCGCGCTGGGACACATCGCCCGCCGCCACCCTGCGGCGCATGACATCGACCGTGACCAGCGGATCCTTGCCCTCCGGCAGGGCCGCCCGCAGTTCGCGCAGCTTGAAATCCGTTGCCGCATACTGGGCCTGCAGGTCGGCGAAGGCCAGTTCCTCGCGGCCGGCCAGATAGCTGCTGGACAGCCCCCGTTCGCGCTGCAACTCGTGGATGGTGCGGGAGAAGTGGCCGGTCTGGCGCAGCAGTTCGACCAACTCGGCATTGCGCCCCAGATCGGTCGCCGACATGCGGAAATGCAGCACCAGCAGCGCCAGCATGCCGCCGAGGACGACCAGCCCAAGCAGCCACACCCTTGTTTTAATGGTGATTTTCAAAATCGAGCCACGTCTGTCCAAGACCTGTCCTTTTAACGGCAGCCTGGGTCGATTCTTTAAAAAAAACAATCGATAACACAATAAAAACTCGAAACCGGCATAATTTCCCCATGGACACCCCAACCCGGGCCCCGTCGCCCCTGCTGCGCCGCGGCCTGATCGCCGCCGCCGTCCTCGCCGTGCTGGCGGGACTGACTTTTTCCCTGACCCGGCCGAAGCCCATCGCGGTCGTCGTCGCCGCGGTCGACCTCGGCCGCGTCGAGACCACCGTCGCCAACACCCGCGCCGGCTCGGTCGCCGCCTGCCGCCGCGCCAAGCTGGCGCCGCCGCTGGGCGGGCGCATCGACAAGCTGCTGGTGCGCGAGGGCGACCGGGTCAAGGCCGGCCAGCTGCTGGTCGAGCTGTGGAACGACGACCTGGCGGCGCGCGAGCGCATCTCCGTCGAGCAGCTGCAGTCGGCGCGCGCCCGCGTCGCCGAGGCCTGCCTGCTCGCCGAGACGGCGCGGCGCGAGGCCGAACGCACGCGTTCCCTGCGCGACAAGGCCTTTGTCTCCGAGGAGCGCGTCGACCGCGCCGAGAGCGAAGCCAAGGCCCGTCAGGCCGGCTGCGAGTCGGCCCGGGCCCAGGCGAAGGAAGCCCAGGCGCGCATCGGCGCCTCGCGCGCCGACACCTCGCGCACCGTGGTCAGGGCGCCCTTCGACGGCATCGTCGCCGAGGTGAACGGCGAGGTCGGCGAGTACCTGACGCCCTCGCCGCCGGGGATCATGACCCTGCCCGCCATCGACCTCATCGACGATTCCTGCCTCTACGTCTCGGCGCCGATCGACGAGGTGGACGCCGCCCAACTGAAGATCGGCATGAGCGGCCGCATCACGCTGGATGCCTACCGCGGCAAGCATTTCTCCGGCAAGCTGCGCCGCATCGCCCCCTACGTGCTGGCGCTGGAGAAGCAGGCGCGCACCGTCGAGGTGGAAGTCGAGTTCGACAGCCCGGCCGAGATCCGCCACCTGCTGGTCGGCTACAGCGCCGACATCGAGGTGGTGGTGGACGGCCGCGACGACGTGCCGCGCATCCCCACCTCGGCGCTGATGCCCGGCAGCCGGGTGCTGCTGCTCGGCGCCGACGGCCTGCTGGAAGAACGCCAGATCGAGCCCGGCCTCGCCAACTGGGAATACACCGAGGCCAAGAGCGGGCTCGCCCGCGGCGACCGCGTCGTCACCTCGCTGGAGCGCGAGGGCGTCAAGGCGGGGGCCAAGGCGGTGGCCGAGGAAAAGCCGGCAAGCAAGCCGAAATGATCCGCCTCGCCGGCATCGAGCGCGTCTTCCGCGTCGGCGACGAGACGGTGCATGCGCTGCGCGGCGTCGACCTCCTGATCGAGCAGGGCGAGTACCTCTCCATCATGGGGCCGTCCGGCTCGGGCAAGTCCACCCTGCTCAACATCCTCGGCCTGCTCGACCGGCCCGACGCCGGCC
The DNA here is from genome assembly GCA_020849155.1 of Rhodocyclaceae bacterium. Lineage (GTDB taxonomy): Bacteria > Pseudomonadota > Gammaproteobacteria > Burkholderiales > Rhodocyclaceae > Desulfobacillus. The sequence continues at coordinate 3,697 of JADLGU010000277.1, forward strand.
GCTACGCGCTCAACGGCCGCGACGTCACCGGCCTCACCGACGACGAGCTGGCGCGGGTGCGGCGCGAGGCCATCGGCTTCGTCTTCCAGTTCTTCCACCTGGTGCCGCGCCTCACCGCCGCGCAGAACATCGAGCTGCCGATGGTGCTGGCCGGCATCGTGCCGGCCGAGCGCCGCCGCCGCCTCGACAAGCTGCTCGGCGAATACGGCCTGGAGGCGCGCGCCGGCCACCGCCCCGACCAGCTCTCCGGCGGCCAGTGCCAGCGCGTCGCCATCGCCCGCGCCATGTCGATGGGGCCGACGCTGATCCTCGCCGACGAACCGACCGGCAACCTCGACCGCCACACCGGACAGGAGGTGATGGCCGTGCTCGAACGCGTGCACCATGACGGCGGCACCGTGGCGGTAGTCACCCACGACCCGGAGATCGGCGCACGCGCCCACCGCCGCATCCGCCTGGTGGACGGCGCCATCGCCGAGGATTTCAGGGAGTAGCCATGCGCTTCGCCGACCTGCTCCGCTTCGCCTGGCAGGTGCTGGGCGGCTATCGCGCCCGCACGGCGCTCATCCTGCTCGCCATGGGCATCGGCGTCGCCGCCGTCGTCGTGCTGACCGCCCTCGGCGACGGCGCGCGGCGCTATGTGGTCGGCCAGTTTTCCTCCATCGGCACCAATCTGGTCATCGTCCTGCCCGGCCGCTCCGGCACCGGCGGCTTCAACCCGGCCAACGCCATCACCA
>JADLGU010000278.1 GCA_020849155.1 Rhodocyclaceae bacterium
GGCGGCGACGTGACGCGGCGCTTCCCGCGCATCCTCGAACGCATCTTCGCGCCCACCCCGGTTTTCGTCGACGCCGCGCGGCGAAGCCTCGTCCTGCTCGGCGCCGACGGCCTGGCGCAGGCGCCGGCCGGCGTGCCGGCGGAACGCATCGACTGCGGCGGGCTGGACCTTTTCGCTTCGGTCGCCGCCCTGCGCGCCTGCTGCGAGGGGCGGCTGGGCGCGAACGGACGCGCGCGCGGCGTGCCGGCGGACATCGCCGCCCTCGCCGAACGCATGCGCGCCAGCCGCTACGGGCTGCTGCTGTGGGCGGCGGCGGACCTCGATTTCGACGGCGCCGACCTCCTCGTCGAGCAGTTGCAGCAGCTCCTGCAGGGGCTCAACCGCGAGACGCGCTGGGCGGCCCTGCCGCTGGCCGGCAGCGGCGGCGACCTGACGGCGAACGCGGTGGCCGCCTGGCAGACCGGACTGGCGCTGCCGCTGGCCTTCGCCCGCGGCGAAGTGGCCGGCGACCCGTTTCCCGACTACCGCGACGTCGACCTGCTGCTGTGGATCGCCGTGCTGCCGGGACTGACTTTTCCCGAGTGGGCGCGCGGCCTGCCGCTCGTCGCCGTCGGCGCGCCGGGACTGGCGCCGCCCGGCGCGCGCATCTTCAGCCCCGCCGCCGTGCCGGGGCTGGAGACGGCGGGCCACCTGGTGCGCACGGACGGCGTGGTGACGCTCTACGCACCGGCGCAGGCCGACTCGGTGCGGCCGGGCGCGGCGCAGGTGCTGGCGCGCATCGGCGCGGCGCGGGAGGCGTCATGCCGCTGACGCGCCTGAGGAACGGCCGCATCGTCGATCCGGCCAACGGCGTCGACGCCCCCGCCGACCTGTGGTTCGACGAGGGCCGCATCGTGGCGCCGCCGGCGCGCGGCGTGTCCGCGCATGAAATCGACTGCGCGGGCATGGTGCTGATGGCCGGCGGCATCGACCTGCACACCCACATCGGCGGCGGCAAGGTGAACATCGCGCGCACCCTGCTGCCGGAGGACCACGCGCCGCTGCATCCGGCGGCGGATACGGCGCTGCGCAGCGCCTGCGGCCACCCCGCGACGCCGACGCTGACGGCCGGCTATCGCTACGCGCTGATGGGCTACACCGCCTGCTTCGAGCCGGCCATGCTGCCGACGAACGCCCGCCAGGCGCACCTGGAAATGGGCGACACGCCGATCGTCGATCACGGCGCCTACGCCATGCTCGGCAGCGACGACTTCCTGCTGCGCCAACTCGCCGCCAACGCGCCGCAGGAGAAGATCAATGACTACGTGGCCTGGACGCTCGCCGCGACGCAGGCGATGGGCATCAAGGTGGTGAACCCGGGCGGCATCTCGGCCTTCAAGTTCAACCGCCGCGCCTTCGATCTCGACGACGCCCATCCGCACTACGGCGTGACGCCGCGGCGCATCCTGCAGGCGCTGGCGCGCGCCGTGACGGCGCTGGGCGTGCCGCATCCGCTGCACGTGCATGCCAGCAATCTCGGCGCCGCCGGCAACCTCGCCACGACGCTGGCGACGATGGAGGCGGTCGAGGGATTGCCGCTGCACCTCACTCACATCCAGTTCCACAGCTACGGCACGGAGGGCGAGTACAGGTTCTCCTCCGGCGCGGCGCAGGTCGCCGAGGCGGTGAACCGTATGCGCAACGTCAGCATCGACATCGGCCAGATCATGTTCGGCCAGACGGTGACCTGCTCGGGCGACTCGATGGCGCAGCATCGCAACGCCGGCCACGCCGCGCCGAGGAAGTCGGTGCTGATGGACATCGAGTGCGACGCCGGCTGCGGCGTGGTGCCCTTCCGCTACCGCGACCAAAGCTATGTGAATGCCCTGCAATGGGCGATCGGCCTCGAGCTGTTCCTGCTGGTGGAGGATCCCTGGCGCATCGTGCTCACCACCGACCACCCGAACGGCGCGCCGTTTACCAGCTATCCGCACCTGATCCGCCTGCTCTGCGACAAGGCCTTCCGCGACGAGCAGTTCGCGCGCCTGCATCCGGCGGCGCGGGCGATGTCGATCCTGCCCTCGCTCCGGCGCGAGTACCGTCTCGACGAGATCGCCATCGTCACGCGCGCGGCGCCGGCGCGCCTGCTGGGACTTTCCGACCGTGGCCACCTCGGCGCGGGCGCGGCGGCGGACGTGGCCATCTACCGCGAGCAGGCCGACCGTGAGGCGATGTTCGCGGCGCCGGCCTGGGTCTTCAAGGACGGCGCGGCGGTGGTGCGCGAGGGGCGCATCCAGGCCGTGCCGCAGGGGGCGACGCACGTCGTGCGGCCGGAATACGATCGCGCCATCGAGCGCGAACTGGCAGCGCATTTCGACAGCCACATGACGCAGTCCTTTTCCGGCTTCGCCATCGGCGACGGCGAATTGTGCGAGGCCTGCAACCATGGCGGCGCAGTGCGCGTACATTCATGCAGGCGGCGATGAAACTGAACGGCGTGATCGTCGAGGACACCTTCGCCGAGGCTTTCGGCATGAAGGCGGCGCGCAGCGTGGTGCCGGCCTGCGACGCCGCCTGGGCGCGCCACGCCGGCCTGGCGGCGACCGGCTTCGCCACCTCGGTGATCGGCTGCGGCTGCGAGGCGGGCATCGAGGCGGAACTGGAGGCGGCGCAGACGCCGGACGGCCGGCCCGGCGTGGCGCTGCTGTTTTTCGCCGTGTCGACAAAGGAGTTGACGAAACAGATCGAGCGGCGCGTCGGCCAGTGCATCCTCACCTGTCCGAGCACTGCCGCCTTCGCCGGCCTCGCGGAGGGCGAGCCGCTGCCCATGGGAAAATCGCTGCGCTATTTCGGCGACGGCTTCCAGATCGCCAAGGTCATCGACGGGCGGCGCTACTGGCGCGTGCCGGTGATGGACGGCGAGTTTCTCTGCGAGGAGACGACGCCGATGGCGAAGGCGGTCGGCGGCGGCAACCTGATCTTCGTCGCCGGAAGCGCGCCGGCCGCGCTCGCCGCAGCCGAGCGGGCGGTGGCGGCGATCCGCCGCGTGCCCGGCGTCATCGCGCCCTTCCCCGGCGGCGTCGTGCGTTCCGGCTCCAAGGTCGGCTCGAAGTACAAGGCGCTGCCGGCCTCGACCAACGACGCCTGGTGTCCGGGCCTGCGCGGCCGGCCCGCCCGCGCGCTGGCGGACGACGAGGACTGCGTGCTGGAAGTGGTGATCGACGGCCTCACGGCCGAGGCGGTGGCGGCAGCCATGGCGGCGGGCTTGCGCGCCGCCTGCGAGGTCGCCGGCCTGCGCCGCGTCACCGCCGGCAACTACGGCGGCAAACTGGGCCAGTTTCATTTCAGGCTGCGCGAGATTCTGGAGCAATCGCCGTGACGCTGAGACTGACTTTGCGCCAGCCGCCGCCCGGGCGCATCTCGCTGGCCGGCGTCACGCCCGAGCGGCTCGCCGCGCTGAGCGTGGCGCAGATCGAGCGTCTGCCGCTCGCCTGGGGCAACGAAACCCCGCCGCTGGGCGAGTTCTTCCGCGCCTGCGGCGCGCCGGGGCTGCATCTCGTCTTCGAGGGCATGGATGCGCGCTTCTGCGATGTCGCCCGCGGCATGACGGCGGGCGAGTGCGAGGTCGTTGGCGACGCCGGCGACTTCGCGGCGGCGGAGCTGGCGGGCGGCCGCGTCGCGGTGCGCGGCCGGGTCGGCGCATTCGCGGCATCGGGCATGCGCGGCGGCGAATTGCATGTGCGGGGCGATGCCGGCGAGCGGCTCGGCGGGGCGTTGCCCTGGCAGGCGGCCGGGATGCAGGGCGGGCGGGCGATCGTCGAGGGCAGCGCCGGCCCGCGCTGCGGCGACAAGATGCGGCGCGGGGAAATCTTCGTCGCGGGCGATGCCGGCGATTTTTGCGCCGCGCGCATGGTCGCCGGCACCATCGCCGTGGCCGGCCGCATCGGCGCCCATGCCGGCTACGCCATGCGGCGCGGCA
>JADLGU010000279.1 GCA_020849155.1 Rhodocyclaceae bacterium
GGACGCGAACGGCGGCCTGCCGGACATGGACCTGCTGTTCGGCATCGGCGCGCACCGCTCGGCGCTCACCCACACGCTGGTGATCGGCATCCTGGCCGAGGGCCTGGTGCTGGCGCTGGCCGATCTCGCCGGGGTGGTGCATAAACGACTGCCGTTCGACCGCGATCCACTGTGGGATCGTCTGGCCAGGGCCGGGGCGCCGCTGGCGGAAGGACTGGCGACGGGAACGGTGGCGGGTTTGGCCTGGCATCTGCTGGCCGATGCCTTCGTCCAGCCCGGCGCGCTGCACGGCCTGCCGGTCGATGGCCTGCCCATGGGAGCGCATGAAGCGGTGGTCGGCGCCAGCGGTGCGGCGGAGGCGGTGCGCGCAGGCCAGCGCATTTCGAGAACAAAACAACTTGGCAAGCTTGCCGGATATGGACTGAGGCGGTTTCGCCGCTAGAATTCCGTCATGAGGAAGAAAGCGAAAACATGGTTCGTCACCCGCCATCCCGGCGCGGCCGAATGGGCAAGAAGGCAGGGCCTGCAGGCCGACGTCCTGCTCGCGCATCTCGACACCGAAAAAGTCAGCCCCGGCGACACGGTGGTCGGCACCCTGCCGGTCAACCTCGCCGCCCGGGTCTGCGCGCGCGGGGCGCGCTATCTGCATCTGTCGCTGGAACTGCCGGGGGTGTTGCGGGGGCGGGAGCTGTCAGCCGATGAGCTGGAGGCGGCGGGCGCCATAATCGAGCAATATCACATAGCAGGCTTATCAAATGCGATTTGACACCCATCTCTGCCTGGTCTCGGCCCAGGCGACGCCAAATTTGACGCCTGTCCTCGATCCGGCTTTTCGCCCGAAGCATATCGTGCTGGCAGTCAGCCGGGACATGGAAGAACGCGCAAAATGGCTGAGTGAGGTGATTAGCTCCCATCACATCCCCGTGGAACGTCTGCCGATCCCCGATCCCTACGATCTGCATGGCTGCAGCGATGTCCTGCTCAACTGGCTGGCCTCTCATGACAAGGTCGAAGTGGCGCTAAACGTCACCGGCGGCACCAAGCTCATGGCCCTGGCTGCGCAGGAAGCCTTCCGCACAGCCGGCCGTCCTGTGTTTTACGTAAGCGCGGAAACAGACGAGGTGGTATTCCTTGATCCGGCCTTGAGAAAAGAGAAATTCGTGCTCTCGCCCAAACTCAAACTGCGGGATTATCTGAAATCACACGGTTTCACCCCCATAGAGCAGTCAAAACCGAACATCTCGGCCAGTCTCAGGGATCTGGCCGACCATCTGGTATCGAGCGTTACCCGCTGGTCTGATGCGCTGGGCAGACTCAATGCAATTGCCGAGGCAGCCGAGAAGGCAAAGCGGCTTGTAGCCCGCCTGACGACGGAGCAGGCGGGCATCCGCTCTCTCGAAGAGGTGCTGGGCGAATTCGAGCAGTCCGGCATGCTTCAAGTAAATAATGGCGAGGTGTGTTTCGCGGATGAGAAGTCACGCGACTTCGTGAAGGGCGGCTGGCTCGAATTCCATGCCTATCGGTGCGTGGCCGATCTGGCGCCGCAACTCGACATTACGGATTACGCCTTGAATGTAAAGATCCTCGCACCGGATGGCGCCACACGCAATGAGATCGACTGCGCTTTCATGCATCGCAACCGCCTACACCTCATCGAATGCAAGGCGGGCAACCTTGCCGCAGCAGGCAATACCGATGAAGCCAAGGGAACCGATGCGCTATACAAACTGGAATCCCTCGGCAAGCTCGGCGGCCTGCGCACTCAAGAGATGCTGATCGATTACAGGGGCCTGCTGAAGGAAGCGGACAAAAGGCGTGCTGCCCAGAGCGGCATCAAGGTTGTATCGGCTGGACAGTTGCGCAATCTGAGAGCCGAGTTGGCTCAGTGGGTAAGCAAGTGACGCCTAGCGCCTTCCCCCGCCGCATCCTCCTCGCCGTCACCGGCCTCACTCCTCAGATCGTCACGGAAACGCTCTATGCGCTGGCGGTGGCGCGCGATGAGCCCTGGGTGCCGACGCAAGTCAGGCTGCTCACCACGGCGGAGGGCGCAGAGCGGGCGCGCCTGGCGCTGCTCGATCCGCAGGCCGGCCAGTTCCATGCCCTGTGCCGCGAGTACGGCCTCTCCGGCATCGCCTTCTCGACGGAGGACATCGTGCCGATCCGCGACGCGCAGGGACGGCCGCTGGCCGACATCCGCACGCCGGAGGACAACACGCTCGCCGCCGATTGCCTGCTTGCAGAGGTGCGCGCGCTGTGCGCCGATGAGTCCTGCGCGCTGCATGTCTCGATCGCCGGCGGCCGCAAGACGATGGGATTCTTCCTCGGCTATGCGCTGTCGCTTTTCGGCCGGCCGCAGGACCGGCTCTCGCACGTGCTGGTGAACGAGCCGTTCGAGTCGCTCAGGGACTTCTTCTTCCCGCCCGCCGCCCCGCGCCTGCTGCACTCCCGGGACGACCGGCCGGCGCATACCTCGGATGCGCGCGTGATGCTGGCGGAAATTCCCTTCGTGCGGCTGCGCGAGGGGCTGCCGCGCGAGGCGCTTGCCCATGGCGCGCCGTTCGCCGCCCTGGTGGCCGCCGCGCAGGACGCCATCGAGCCGCCCGCGCTGCATTTCGATTTCCCCGCAGCCGAAGTGCGCTGCGGCAGCCGGAAATTCAGGCTCGCGCCGGCCCTCTTCGCGTGGTATGCATTCCTCGCCGAATGCCGCGTCAAGGGCCTCGGCAAAGAGGGGTTCGTACGGAATTCGGACATCGATGCGCAGCGCTACCTTGCCCTCTACGCCCGCGTGGTGGGCAGCGGCCACCCCAGCCTGGAGACGGCGAGAAGGGCCATGAAGAGTGGCCTCGACGACGCGCAGTTCCAGCAGAAGCGCACCAAAATCAACCGCATCCTCGATGCGCAACTGTCGCTGGCCGCAGCCCCTTACAGGATTGATACGCAGGGCAAGCGGCCGCACACGCGCTACGGCATCGGTCTGCCGCCTCAGCGGATCACCTTTTCATAGCGAAATGACACTTTCCCGTCGCGTGTTCCTGTCGAATACGCTGGCCGCCGCTCTCGCCGCCTGCGCCGCCCCTCTCTTCGCGCAACAGGCACCCGCCCTGCTGCCCGCAGCAAAGGGCCGGCGCGTGGTGGTCGTCGGCGGCGGCTGGGGGGGACTGTCGGCGGCGCGCCACTTGCGCGCGCTGGCGCCGGACCTCGAGGTGGTGCTGCTGGAGAAGAACCCGTCTTTCTTCTCCATGCCGCTTTCCAACAAGTGGCTGGCCGGGCTGGTGGACGAGAAGCTGCTGACGCACGACTACCGCGCCGCCGCCCAGGCCCATGGCTACACGTTCATCCAGGCCGAGGTCACCGCGCTCGACCGCGCCCGGCGCCGCGCGCACACCGCGCAGGGCATGGTGGACTACGACTGGCTGGTGCTGTCCGTCGGCATCCGCCACGACTACGCCGCCTGGTTCGGCGAGGATCGCCGCGCCGCCGACGAGGCGCGGCGGCGTTTCTTCTGCGCCTGGACGCCGGGCGATGAGCTGCGCCGGCTTAAGGCCCGGCTGGATGACTTCAAGCGCGGCGAGCTGGTGATGACCGTCCCGCCGCCGCCCTTCCGCTGCCAGCTGGCACCCTACGAGCGGGCGCTGGTGATCGCCCAGCTCTTCAAGAAGCGCGCCGTGCCGGGGCGACTGACTTTGCTCGACCCGAATCCGCCGCCGCAGCGCTTCGCCGACGTCTTCGAGGAGCAGTACAAGGACCAGATCACGGTGCTGCCGCACGCACGCATCAAGTCGGTGGACCCGTTCGCGAAGACCCTCTCCACCGAGTTCGACGACCTCCGCTTCGACGACGCCCTGCTCATGCCGCCGCAGCAGGCCGGCGAGCTGGCCTGGCAGGCCGGACTGATCGGCCGCGATGCCGCGGGCAAGCCCACCGGCTGGGCGGCGCAGGACCCGCTGCACCTCCATGCCGCCGGCGA
>JADLGU010000280.1 GCA_020849155.1 Rhodocyclaceae bacterium
ATCCCTGCATCGCCTACCTGATGGAGGAGAACACGCTGACCATGCAGGCGCTGGTGATCGCCCACGCCGCCTACGGCCACAACGCCTTCTTCAAGGGCAACCACCTGTTCCGCCAGTGGACCGACGCCTCGACCATCATCGACTACCTGGTGTTCGCCAAGGAGTACCTGGCCGACTGCGAGCGGCGCCACGGCGTGGACGCCGTCGAGGACGTGCTCGACTCCTGCCACGCCCTGACGAACGTCGGGGTGGACCGCTACAAGCGGCCGCAGAAGCTCTCGCTGGCCAAGGAGCAGGCGCGCCAGAGCGAGCGCGAGGCCTATCTGCAATCGCAGGTGAACGAGCTGTGGCGCACCCTGCCGCAGCGCCCCGTCGCGCCCGAGCACGCCGAGGCCGAGCGCTTCCCGCCCGAGCCGGAGGAGAACCTGCTCTACTTCATCGAGAAGTACGCGCCGCTGCTCGAGCCCTGGCAGCGCGAGGTGGTGCGCATCGTGCGCAAGATCGGCCAGTACTTCTACCCGCAGCGCCAGACCAAGGTGATGAACGAGGGCTGGGCCTGCTTCTGGCACTACACCCTGTTGAACGCCCTCTACGACCGCCGGCAGCTCTCCGACGGCTTCATGATCGAGTTCCTGCAGTCGCACACCAACGTCGTCCTGCAGCCGCCGTTCAGCAAGCCCTGGTACTACGGCATCAACCCCTACGCCCTCGGCTACGGCATGATGAGCGACCTGCGCCGCATCGCCGAGCGCCCCGACGACGAGGACCGCGCCTGGTTCCCGGAGATCGCCGGCCGCGACTGGCGCGAAGTGCTCGACTTCGCCATGCGCAACTTCAAGGACGAGAGCTTCATCGCCCAGTACCTCTCGCCGCGCCTGATGCGCGAGATGCGCCTGTTCGCCGTGACGGACGACGAGCACGAGTCGGAGCTGGAAGTCTCGGCGATCCACGACGAGGACGGCTACCGCCACCTGCGCCAGGCGCTGGCCGAGCAGCACAACCTCTCCAATCTCGACCCCGACATCCAGGTCTGGTCGGTGAACACCCGCGGCGACAGGAGCCTGACGCTGCGCCACTTCATGTACAAGAACCGCCCGCTCGGCGACAGCGCCGAGGAGATGCTGCGCCACGTCGCGCGGCTGTGGGGTTTCGACGTCTACCTGGAGAGCATCAACGGCGACGACGGCATCGCCAGGCAGTATTCCTGCCATATCGAGAAGCGGCACGGACGGTAAGTGAGGATTCCCCCTCTCCCCCAGCCCCTCCCCCGCGAGGGGGGAGGGGAACTTTTCTCCCTCTCCCTTGATGGGAGAGGGCCGGGGAGAGGGTGGGCTACGCCTGTCCGACGATGCGATCGAAGATCAGTGTTGCGCAGTTGCTGCACGCCTGCCGCACCGCCTGCCAGTCGTGCCAGCGTGGATCGAGGTTCTTGTACTCCGGCAGATTCATCTCCTCGAGATCGTAGGGCAACGGATTCGCAAGCTGAATCTGCAGCTGCAACAACGCCGATTCGCCATTCTCCTGTGGATAGAGGCGGTCGAAGGGGCGCAATGCCTCGATCAGCGGCGCCTCCCCCATGAAGGAAGCCAAGGCGACGAAATCGAGATAATCCCGCGTCGCGTTGCGCTTGAGGATCAGCACACCCTTGATCCGCAGGATTTCGGCCGAAGTGGGAACAATCAGCGACTCGCCGTGAATATCGACCCGGGTGGTTTCAAGCGGCTCATCGCGGATCAATTGCCGCACGCCGGTCTCGATGCCGTCGAGACTGCCAAGAATCTGCACCGGACGCTGGATTCTTGCCGTCCGCCAGCCGGCCACGGCTTCCAGTTCCGCGAGCACTTCATCGAAGCGCCGGCGCAAGTCGGGCAGCACATGATCGGCGTCGGTAGACAAGCGATGCCCGGCATACAGCGCGGACGCGGTGCCGCCGACCAGGACGGCTTCGGGCAGGATGCGCTGCAAGCGGGCGGCCGAGGAGAGTACCTGCTCCCAGTCAGGCAAGATGTCGTTCGGCATAGTGCTGCCAGAAATGGTACCGCTGGGCGTAGGGATCTCCGGTATGCGCCCGGCAGACGTGCAGCACCTTTTCCAGCACGAGCCGATCTTCGAGGGCCGCGCGCCGCAGCTCGGCCCAGTCCGGCCGCTTGCCACGGCCGATCACATCGTCGATGGCGGCGAGAGTGAGCTCCTGATGGTTGAGGTGTCGGTGCAACATGGCTGCAGCGCAAGTCCGGGTTTCGACCGCCGCATCATACTTCCCGTCAATCCTTGCGGCAACAACCGGCCCTACCCGATCCCCTCATCCAGCACCTCCACCCAGTGCCGCACCGGCGTCGGCGTGCCCGCCTGCAAATGCGCGATGCAGCCGATGTTGGCGCTGGCGATGGCTTGCGGGGCGCCGGCGTGCAGGCAGCGGAGCTTGTTCTCGCGCAGTTGCAGCGAGAGCCCGGGCTGCAGGATGGAATAGGTGCCGGCCGAGCCGCAGCAGAGATGGCCGTCGGCCACCTGGGTGAGTTCGAAGCCGGCCGCCTGCAGGATTTCCTCCACCGCGCCGCGCACGCGCAGGCCATGCTGCAGGCTGCAGGGGGCGTGGAAGGCGCTGCGCCGTGCCCCCTCGCCCCGGCCCTCTCCCCCGCGTCCGGGGGAGAGGGGGTGGTTTTTCCCCCTCTCCCCGCGAGCGGGGAGAGGGCCGGGGTGAGGGGCAGGGTTCAGCAGGCCAAGCAGCCCCTCCTTCTCCGCCGCCAGCACCTCCGCCACGTCGCGCGCCAGCAGCGTCACGCGCGCCGCCTTCTTCGCGTAGTCCGGGTCGTGCTCCAGCAGGTGGGCGTACTCGCGCACGTGGGCGCCGCAGCCGGAGGCGGTGACGACGACCGCCTCGGCGCCGCGCTCGATGTGCGGCCACCAGGCATCGATGTTGCGCCGGGCGTCGGCGCGCGCGCCGGCGTGGTCGTCGAGGTGTTGGCGCACGGCGCCGCAGCAGCCGGCGCCCTCGGCCTCGATCGTGGCGATGCCGAGCCGGTCGAGCAGGCGCGCCGTGGCGGCATTGATGTTCGGCGCCATGCTCGGCTGCACGCAGCCGGCCAGCAGCAGCATCTTGCGCGGGTGATCCCGCCGTATTACGGAGACCGACTTTTGCCTGGGCAGCACCTTGGCTTTCAACGATCCCGGCAGCAGCGGGCGTAACAGCTGGCCAAGCTTGTAGGCCGGCCCGAACAGCCAGCCGCGCGGCAGGAACTCGCGCAGGGCCAAGCGCAGCAAGCGCGTGCCTAGCGGACGCGCCACCCGCTCCGCCACCACGGCGCGGCCGATGTCGACCAGGCGGTGGTACTCCACGCCCGAGGGGCAGGTGGTCTCGCAGGCGCGGCAGGTCAGGCAGCGGTCGAGGTGCAGCTGGGTCTTGGCCGTCACCGCGGCGCCCTCCAGCAGCTGCTTCATCAGATAGATGCGCCCGCGCGGCCCGTCCAGCTCGTCGCCGAGCAACTGGTAGGTCGGGCAGGTGGCGGTGCAGAAGCCGCAGTGCACGCACTTCCTCAGGATGGCGTCGGCGCTGCGGCCGTCCGGCGTGTCGCGGATGAAATCGGCGAGATGGGTCTGCATCAGAGATCGGAATACAGCCGGCCTGGGTTGAACAGCCCCTGCGGGTCGACGTTGCGCTTGAGCTTGCGGTGGATCGCCAGCAGCGGCGCCGGCAGCGGCTGGAAGGCGCCGGCCGATTTGTCCGCGCCGCGGAACAGCGTGGCGTGGCCGCCGGCGCGCGCCGCCGCCTCGCGCACCACGGCGGCCGGCCCGTCGCCAGCCAGCCAGCGCTGCGCCCCGCCCCATTCGATCAGTTGCGCGCCGGGCAGGTCGAGCGGCGCGGTCGTCGACGGCAGCGACAGGCGCCACAGCGCAGCCGCGCCGGAAAAGAAATCGTCCTGCTGCTCGCGCACGGCGCGCCAGAAGGCTTCGCCATCGGCCACTTCCTCGCCGCCGATCTTGCCGCGCGCCGCCGCCACCGCGGCGCGGGCGCCCGACAGGCGCAGCGTCAGCTGGCCATCGCTCCAGCAGGTGGCGGAGAGCGGCAGCGGCTGGCCGCCCCAGCGGTTCATCGCCTCGATGGCCTTGTCCTGCGGCAGCGACAGGCGCAGCGTCGCCTCGGCATGGGGCTTCGGCAGCACCTTGAGCGACACCTCCAGCAAGAGGCCCAGCGTGCCCAGCGCGCCGGCCATCAGGCGCGAGACGTCGTAGCCGGCGACGTTCTTCATCACCTGGCCGCCGAAGTTGAGCACTTCCCCCTTGCCGTCGAGCAGCTTCACGCCGAGGACGAAGTCGCGCACCGCGCCGGCCGTGGCGCGGCGCGGGCCGGAGAGGCCGGCGGCGACGCAGCCGCCGACCGTCGCACCAAGCTCCCCTCTCCCGCTCGCGGGAGAGGGGTTGGGGGAGAGGGCCGGGCCGCCCGCTTCCCCTCTCCCCCTGCCCCTCTCCCCGGCGGGGAGAGGGGAGAAGTGCGGCGGCTCGAAGGCCAGCATCTGGCCCTTCTCCGCCAGCGCCGCCTCGAGCTCGGCCAGCCGCGTGCCGGCGCGCACAGTGACGACCAGTTCGGTCGGCTCGTAGGCGACGAGGCCGGCATGGCCCGTGGTGTCGAGCAATTCGCCCGCCGGCGCATTGCCATAGAAATCCTTCGTGCCGCCGCCGCGAATGCGCAGCGGCGTCTTGTCCACCGCCGCGGCGAGCACGCGCTCGCGCAGCTGTTCGGTCAGGTCGGTCATTTGGCGCTTCCGGTCAATCGGTATTCCGAGCAGCGCCGCGGCGTCGGCACGGCCTTGCCCGGATTCAGCAGGGTGCGCTCGTCGAAGGCGGCCTTGACGCCGTGGAAGGCGGCCAGCTCCTCCTTCGAGAACTGCACGCACATCTGGCCGACCTTCTCGATGCCGACGCCGTGCTCGCCGGTGATGGTGCCGCCGACCTCGCCCGACAGCTCGAGGATCTTGCCGCCGTAGCCGGTGGCGCGCTCGACCTCGCCCGGCTTATTGGCGTCGAACATGATGAGCGGATGCAGGTTGCCGTCGCCGGCATGGAAGACGTTGGCGCAGCGGAGATCGTATTCCCGCGACAGCTCGGCGATGCGGGTGAGCACGCGCGCC
>JADLGU010000281.1 GCA_020849155.1 Rhodocyclaceae bacterium
CGCCCGGCACTACGAGCGTCTCGTGCGCGACCACCTCGCCATGCTCGACATCCTGCTGCGCCTGCGCGGCCCCGGCCCGCGGGATGAAGGGTGCGAGGATACCCTGCGCCAGGTGGTCGCCGCCACGCCTTCGCTGATCAACCTCGCCGTCGTCGACGGCGAGGGCCGGCTGCGCTGCGCGGCTCGCGGCGTCGTGTTGTCCGGCGCCGCGGAAGACGCCGCACGGCGCGTTCTCGCCGCCGGCGCGCCCATGCTGGGCATGAGCGGCGAGACCGGGCAGGAGCGCCCCTATCTGGCGCTGGCGCGCCCGCTGACGGGGGAGGGCAGGAGTCCGGGCGCGATTCTCGCCTACATCGACCGCGACTGGTTGAACGCGCATTTCGCCAAGACGGTGCCGAACGGCGTCGTCCTGCGCATTTTCGACAACGACGGCGTGTTCGTGGTGCGCCAGCCGGATCCAGCCTGTTGCGTCGGCAAGTCGGGCCTGCACCTGGGCGGCGTAGGCCAGGCCATCGCCTCCGGGCGCGAGCAGGTCACGCAGAGCCTGTGGCTCGACGGCGTCAAGCGGCTGCAGGCGGATCTTCCGCTGATGCAGCCGCTCGCCGGCGTGGTGTCGATCGGCATCCCGGAGGAACTGGTCGTCACGGATGCCGAGCGCGGCACGGCGCGGCTGGCCTGGCTGCTGGCGGCGCTCTGCATGGCCCTGTATGCCGTTTCCTGGATTTTCTCCGAGCGCGCCATCCTGCGGCCGCTCGCCGCGCTCGCCGAGGGCGCGCGGCGCCTGCGCGAAGGAGAGATATCCCACCGCATCCCGCCGCTCGCGCGCCGGGGCGAGTTCGCGGAACTGGCGCGCGACTTCAACGAGATGGCCGAGTCGCTGGAGGCGCGGGACCGCCGCATCAATGCGGACTTCGCCAGGCTGCGGCTGGCGGCGAGCGTCTTCGAACAGGCCGCGGAGGCTATCACGATCACCGACGCCGAGGCGAACATCCTGGAGGTCAACCCGAGCTTCTGCCGGATCACCGGCTACCCCCGCGAGGAGGCCGTCGGCCGCAATCCGCGCATCCTGCAGTCTGGCCGCCAGGATGCCGGCTTCTACCGGGCCATGTGGGACGCCCTCGGCGCGGACGGCCACTGGGGCGGGGAAATCTGGAACCGGCGCAAGGACGGCTCGGTGTATCCGGAATGGCTGTCCATCACGGCCGTGCGCGACGAGACGGGACGGATCACGAATTACGTCGCCGTGTTCACAGACCTGACGCTGCGCAAGGCCACCGAAGAGGCGCTGCGTCTGAGCCGCGAGCGCATGGCCACGCTGATCGAGGCGGTGCCCGATGCCGTTTTCTTCAAGGACGGCATGGGCCGCTGGCAGGTGGTCAACAGCGCGGCACGGCGCCTGTTCGCGCTGGACGACTTGGCCTGGCAGGGCAGGACCGATCTCGAACTGGCTCTCGCCAACCCCGAGTACTCGGGCGAGCACATGGCTTGCTGGGACAGCGACGAAGACGCCTGGGCGGCCGGGCTGCTCGTGCATTTCACCGAGGTGCTGCACCGTCCGGAGGGCGGCACGGCAATCTACGACGTCTCCAAGGTGCCGCTCTACGACGAGAACGGCGACCGCCAAGCGCTGATCGTCGTCGGCCGCGACGTCACCGAGCTGCGGCGCAATGCCGGGGAGCTGGAGCGGCGCGTGGCCGAGCGCACGTGCGAGCTGGAAGCCGCCAACCGCGAGCTGGAGGCCTTCTCCTACGCGGTCTCGCACGATCTGCGTGCGCCGCTGCGCGCCATCAACGGTTTTTCGCGCCTGCTCGAGGAGGAAAGCGCGGCCGTGCTCGACGGCAAGGCACGCGGCCACCTCGCCCGCGTGCGCGCCGCCTCTGTCAGGATGGGCGAGCTGATCGACGACCTGCTGGAGCTCGCGCGCGTGGCCCGCCACGAAATGCGCACGGTGGCTGCCGACCTGTCGGCACTGGCGCGGGAGATCGCCGACGAGATCGCCGCCGCCGAGCCGGCGCGGCACGTCGAATGGAAGATCGCGCCGGGGCTGGCCGCACGGTGCGACCCGAGCCTGATGCGCGCCGTCCTGCACAACCTGCTTGGCAACGCCATGAAGTACACCTCGAAGAAGGAACCTGCCTGCATCGAGTTTGGCGTCGATGAGTCGGGCGGCGAACGCAGGTTCTTCGTCCGCGACAACGGCGCCGGCTTCGACATGCGCTACGCCGGCAAGCTGTTCGGCGCCTTCCAGCGCCTGCATTCTCCCTCGGAGTTCCCCGGCACCGGCATCGGGCTCGCAACGGTGGCGCGCATCATCCACCGCCACGGCGGAACGGTCCGGGCCGAGGGCTGTGTGGACGCAGGCGCCACCTTCTTTTTCACCCTGCCGTAGCGGAGGCGTCAGCCGCTGTTGAGCAGGCGTTCGAAGATTGATTATGATCAATTTCCCATGTCGTAAATGACTGAAAAGGGGCGCAGCACATGGCATCCGATGGACACAATCAGGGTGGTTTTGTCGACACCGGTCAGAACGCAGCGCCCGCCGCCGGTGTCATCGGCGCCCGGCAAGGGAACTGGCTGGCCTGGCTGGTGCTGACGCTGTCCCTGCTGGTTTCGCTCGGCGCCTGGCGCTGGAGCGAGGACCATGCACGGCAGGCGCAGCAGGTCGAATTCCTCACGCGCGCCGCCGAAATCCGCGAGGCCCTGCACGCCCGCATGGCCGGCTATCAGCAGATCCTCAAGGGCGCCGCCGCGCTCTTCGCGGCGAGCGGCGAGGTCACCCGGGAGGAATGGCGCGACTACTATCGCGGCCTGGAGCTGGAAAGCACCTATCCGGCGATCCAGGCCCTGGCCTTCGCCCGGGCGTTCGCGCACGAGGAACTGGCGGCCGTCAAGCGCGAGATGCGCGCCCACGGCCTGCCCGGCTTCGACCTGCGGCCGCCGGGGCCGCGACCGCGCTACGTCGCCAACGTCTATACCGAGCCCTTCGAGGGGTTGAACGTCAAGGCGATCGGCTACGACATGTGGCCGGACCCGGTGCGCCGCCGCACCATGGAGCAGGCGCTGGCGACGCGCCAGCCGGCCATCACGCCCAGGGTCACCCTGAAGGTCGACGAGACGGACCATCCCGTGCCCGCCTTCATCATGTATCTGCCGGCCTTCGACCGCGGCGGGCGCCTGCGGGGCTTCGTGCTCAGCCCCTTCCGCATGCCGGCGCTGGCCGGCGACCTGCCGACGCGGCCGGCGCACGGCGTTTCGTTCGCCATCTTCGACGGTACCGAGCCCGGCGAGCGCGCGCTGCTCCACCGCAGCAGCCAGGCCGCCGACGAGCATCGGCCGAAGTTCACCCAGAACGAGGTCGTCACCTTCGCCGGACGGCAATGGACGCTCGCGTTTGCCAGCGAGCCGGCGCTGGAGAGCTCGGAGGAGAGCAATACGGCGCGATTCGCCCTGGCGGCCGGCATCCTGCTCAGCCTGTCGCTGTTCTGGCTGGTGCGCGGAATCACCGGCGGCCGCCAGCGGGCGCAGGCGCTGGCGCGCGCCATGACGGCCGAGCTCCACGAGGAGCGGCGCTTTCTGTCCGACCTGATCGAGAACAGCGGTGCGCTCATCTTCGTCAAGGACCGGGACAGCGCCCACCGTCTGGTGAACCGCAAATGGGAAGAGGTCACCGGGCTGTCGCGCGAGGAGGCCCTGGGCAAGACCAACGCCATGCTCCTTCCCGAAGTGTCCGCCCGCAGCTTCCGCGAAAGCGACCTCGAAGTGATGCAGACCGGCGCCGCCCTCGAAAGGGAGGAGATGCTGGAAACGCCGGACGGTCCGCGCCACTTCATTGTCATGAAGTTTCCGCTGCGGGGCAATGACGGCGAAGTGACCGGGGTGTGCGGCGTCGCCACCGAGATCACCGACCGCAAGCGCAGCGAGGCCGAGCTCCGCCTCGCCGCCAGCGTCTTCGAGCAGGCCCACGAGGCCATCGTCATCACCGACGAGCGTGCCACCATCCTCGCCGTCAGCCGGCGCTTCACCGCCATCACCGGCTACCGCGCCGACGAGGTCATCGGGCAGAATCCGCGCATCCTGCAGTCCGGCCGGCAGGACGCCGCCTTCTACCGCGCCATGTGGGGTGCGCTCACCACGGCCGGCCACTGGGACGGCGAAATCTGGAACCGGCGCAAGAACGGCGACATTTACCCGGAATGGCTGTCCATTTCGGCGGTGCGCGACGAGGCCGGCCGCACGACGAACTACGTCGCCGTGTTCTCCGACCTGACCGAGCGCAAGGCGGCCGAGGAGGCGATGCGGCAGATGAACCGGGACCTGGAGCGGCGCGTCGCCGAGCGCACCGAGGAATTGCAGGGCGCCGTACGGGAACTGGAGGCGTTTTCCTATTCGGTGTCGCACGATCTGCGCGCGCCGCTGCGCGCCATCAACGGCTTTTCCCATCTGCTGGAGGAGGAATACGGCACCGGACTCGACGACAAGGCGCGCGGCTACCTGGCGCGGGTGCGCGCCGGTTCGGTGAAGATGGGCA
>JADLGU010000455.1 GCA_020849155.1 Rhodocyclaceae bacterium
AGCGGCAGCGCCTTGTGGTCGTGGATCTTCTGGAACTTGCAGGTGCGCACGCGATCGCCCTTCCATTGCCGCAGCAGGGCGAGGCGTTTCAGCTGCTCGTCCTCGAAGTGGGCCGGGCCGCGCGCGATCTGCGCGTCGTAGCGGCTGATCGCCTCGCCCAGTGCTTCCAGGTCGACCGCGTTGTCGCCCTGCAGGGCGTTCATCTTGTCCACCAGCGCCGGCAGCGTGTCGGCGACGACGACGTCCTCGCATTTCTCGATCAAGGTGTCGACCAGCCAGCGGTTGCCGAAGAGCAGGTCGCGCAGAAAGGCCAGCTTCTTCTTGTCGCGGATCGAGGGGTTGAACTCGGCGCCGGAGACGGCCAGTTCCTTCAGCGCGATCTTGCGGTTGAGGATCTGCCAGGAATACTGCCGCTCGGTGGCGCAGACGCGCGTCACCAGGTCGCGGGTGTCGAAGCCGGTGACCAGTGGCGGGGCGAAGCGCCGGCCCTGCCAGTCGACCCACAGCGCCGAGCGCGGCGGCACCACCGAGAGGCCGTGGTTCGGTTTCCTCGGCTGCCAGTGGCGCACGCCGGCGGCGTAGTCCCACATCTTGTCGAGGTGGGTGAGGTTGCCCCCGGCGCCCGCGACGGCGTCGTGCAGCCGGCCGTCGGCGAACTTGTGCGAGCCGTTGAGCAGGGTCGGCGGCGGCGTGCGCCAGTCGGCGTGCCAGTGCCGGCGCACCTTCTGCAGGTCGCCGCCGTTGATGCCGCCTGAAGCGACGACGACGGCCTCGCCGAAGGCCTCGAAAGGTTCGCCGCCGCTCTCCAGCACGCCGTTGCAGCCGCTGATGCCGCCCATCAGGGTGGTGAAGCCCTCGACGCGGTGGCCGAAATGCACCGCCAGCTTCGCTGCGTTGGGATGGTTGCGCAGCCGCGCGATGAGCTGCACCGCCAGCTCGCGGCCGGTGCCCCAGACGATGTGGAAGCGCGCCACGGAATTGCCTTGCGTGTGCAGGCCGCGCTCGATCCAGTGCGGCACCGGGAAGAAGCCGATGCCGTTG
>JADLGU010000282.1 GCA_020849155.1 Rhodocyclaceae bacterium
GGTGTCGCCCACCCGGATCTCGTCGAAGGTGCGGTTCTCTATGTATTCCATGGCTTGCATGATGGTTTCCGGTTGCTTGTACACCGTCCGAATCTATTCCGCGGGGATTGCAAAGACATTGCGCCGCGTCAATGTTTCAGGGCTTGGCATAGGTGATGCGGTAGATGGCGCCGGCATGGTCGTCGGAAACCAGCAGCGAGCCGTCGGGCAGCACCAGCACGTCGGCCGGCCGGCCCCAGGCGGATTCGCCCTGCAGCCAGCCCTCGGCGAAGGGCTCGTAGGCGACGGCGCGGTCGCCCTGCAGGCGCACCAGCGAGACCCGGTAGCCGATCTTCTTGGCGCGGTTCCAGGAGCCGTGCTCGGCGATGAAGACCTGGTTGCGGTAGCCGGGCGGGAACATCGCGCCGTCGTAGAAGCGCATGCCGAGCGCGGCGACATGGGGGCCCAGGTTCTGCGCCGGCGGCGTGAACTCGGCGCAGGCGCGCTTCTGGCCGTATTCGGGATCGGCCAGCGTGCCGCCGTGGCAGTAGGGGTAGCCGAAGTGCAGGCCGGCGCGCGGCGCATGGTTGAGTTCGTCCGGCGGCGCATCGTCGCCGAGCCAGTCGCGGCCGTTGTCGGTGAACCACAGCTCCCCGGTCTGCGGATGCCAGGCGAAGCCGACGCTGTTGCGCACGCCGCGGGCGAAGACTTCGAGGGCGGAGCCGTCGGCGTTCATGCGCAGGATGTTGGCGTAGCGGTCGGGATCGGGGGCGCAGATGTTGCAGGGCGCGCCGACCGGGACGTACAGCTTGCCGTCGGGGCCGAAGGCGATGAACTTCCAGCCGTGGTGGGTCTCGCGCGGCAAGCCGTCGCGCACCAGCGCCGGCGGCGGCGGCTGGTCGAGGCGGCGCTCGATGCCGTCGAAGCGCAGGATGCGGCTTACCGCCGAGACGTAGAGCGCGCCGTCGCGGTGGGCGACGCCGGCCGGCAGCTGCAGGCCCTCGGCGAGGAGATGGGTCTTGGTCACCTTGTAGGCGGCGTCGAACTCGAGGGCGTGCACCTTGCCCGCCCGCATCGAGCCGACGACCAGGGTGTTGCCCGCGCCGAGCGCCATGCCGCGGGCGTTGTCGACGCGGGCGAACAACGCGATGCGGAAGCCGGGCGGCAGCTTGATCAGGTGCAGCGGCAGTTCGGCCGCCGCGACGGCCGGCGGCAGCAGGGCGAGGAAGAGGGCGAGCAGGCGTCGCATGCGGCGCATGATAACCCCGCCGTCTTGTCATCGACGTTAACCCCGACATAGACTGCGGGTATGCACGAGGCGATGAGCGACGAGGCGCTGATGCTGGCTTACCGCGAGGGCGACGCCGGCGCCTTCGAGGCGCTCTACCGGCGCTGGCGCAGCCGGCTCTACCGCTACCTGCTGCGCCAGTGCGGCAACGCCGCCCAGGCCGACGAGCTGTTCCAGGACATCTGGCTCAAGGTGGTGAACGCCCGGCGGGGCTATGGGGTCGCGGCCAAGTTCTCGACCTGGCTGTTCCGCATCGCCCACAACCGCCTCATCGACCACTATCGCGCCCGGGGCCGCGCCGAGATCGCCAGCTTCGACGACGACCCGGACGACGCCGATGCCGTCGCGGCGCTGCCGGCTCCGGCCCGGGAGCGGCCCGAGGCCCTGCTCGAGCGCAAGGCCCTGGCCGCGGAGCTGGTGCGGCAGGTCGAGGCCCTGCCGGCCGCCCAGCGCGAGACCTTCCTGCTGAGCGAGGAGGGCGAGTTGACCTTGGAGGAGATCGCCGCCGCCACCGGGGTGAGCCGCGAGACGGCGAAGAGCCGGTTGCGCTATGCCCTCAACAAATTGCGGGCCGGCCTGAAGGAGTCGAGATGACGGACGAACTGCACGACGAACGGCTCTCCCGGCTCTATCGCGAGGGCGCGGCCGGCGAGCCGCCGCCGGCGCTGGATGCGGCGATCCTGGCGGCCGCCCGCGCGGCGGTGGTGCCCGCGCCGCGCCGACGTCCGGGGTGGCGGGCCTGGATGCTGCCGATGAGCCTCGCCGCCACGCTGGTGCTGACAGTGAGTCTCACCTTGGTGGTCCAGCAGGAGCAGGAACAGGAACGGGTCGGGGCCGAGGCGCCGCCGTCTGCGCCGCCGTCTGCGACGCCGTCGAAGCCGGCAGAGGCGGCGAAGGCGGAAGCTGCGGCCCCAGCCGTGAGGCAGCAAAAGGCCGCGACAGCCATCGAACAAAAGGCGGCCGCGCCGTCGTCCGGTCTTGAGCGGGAAGAGGTGCGGCGCCAGGCGGAACCCCTGGCCAGGCCGGCCGCCACCGGGGCCCCGGCTGCGCCGGCCGTCGCTGCGCCGCCACCGGCGCCGGCCGCCGCCGACGTGCTGGAGTCGCGCGCCAAAGCGGTGGCGCCGTTGCGCAAGGAAGCCGCCAGGGCCGCCGTCGTCCGCCCGCCGGAGCAATGGCTGGAGGAGATCCGCCAGCTGAAGAACCGGGGGAAGGAAAAGGAGGCGGCCGAATCGCTGGCGGCCTTCCGCCAGGCCTATCCGGACTACCGGCTGCCCGAGGAATTGCGCTAGGCCTTACTCAGCGCGGTCGAGCAGGGCCATTTCGGCTTCGTGCTCACAGTGGAACAACGCGCCCTCGGGGGTCTGGATCACGTAGCCGCCATCCAGGTGCGCCCAGTCGTCCACCTGGAAAGCGTCGCTGTATAGGCCATGCCCGATCATGTAGACGATCTTGCCGAACATCACGTAGCCGACGCCGACAATGTCGCCGAGTCGTATCGTTTCGCCGCAGGAATAACAGGGTGCCGTCATGGTGCCTCCTCCAGAGTTGCTGTTTTTATATTGAAATTCTGCGTGAAAAATAGCATGACTCCGGGAGGTGTCAACAGCCGTACGTCAGA
>JADLGU010000283.1 GCA_020849155.1 Rhodocyclaceae bacterium
CATCGGCCTGGTGTTCGCCCTGTCGCTGGTGGCGGCGCCGGCGCTCGATGCCCTGATCGGCCTCTCCGGCCTGTTCGTGCTGACCGGCCTGCTGGCGCTGGCGGCCATCGTCCTGGTGCACAAGGTCGTGCCCGAGCCGCCGCCGGCCGAGCACCACGAGCACGACCCGGTCGGCTTCCTCGACGTACTGCTCGACCCGCAGCTCCTGCGCCTGAACTTCGGCATCCTGGCGCTGCACTTCATCCAGATGGCGATGTTCGTCGTGGTGCCGGGCGCGCTGGTCGCCAGCGGCGGCCTGCCGGTGGCCGAGCACTGGAAGGTGTACCTGCCGGTGGTGCTGGCGAGCTTCGTGCTGATGCTGCCGCCGGTGTTCTACGCCGAGCGGCGCGCCCGCATCAAGCCGGTGTTCCTCGGCTCGGTGTTCGTGCTGCTGCTCGCCCAGGGCGGCTTCCTCTACGGCAGCGGCCTGTTCAACGCCCTGGTCGCCAACCTGGTGGTCTTCTTCGTCGTCTTCAACATCCTCGAGGCCAGCCTGCCCTCGCTGGTGTCGCGCATCGCCCCGCCGCAGGCCAAGGGCACGGCACTGGGCATCTACAACACCACCCAGTCCTTCGGCCTGTTCCTCGGCGGCGCGGCCGGCGGCGTGCTGGCCAAGCACTACGGCGCGGCGGGCGTCTTCGGCGTCGGCATCGCGCTGGCATTGCTGTGGCTGGCGATCGCGGTTACGATGCGGGCGCCGCCGGTGATCGCGCTGCGCGAGTTCTTCATCCAGCCGCAGGTCGACCTCGAGCGCCTGCGCGAGCAGCTCGCCGGCCTGCCCGGCGTGCGCGAGGCGGTGGTCGAGCCGGAGAAGCGCATCGCCTACTTGAAGGTCAATCTTGAACGTTGGGACGAACGGCGCGTGCGCCAGCTAATCGGAGGGGAGGCATAAATGGCATCGGTGAACAAAGTGATCCTGATCGGCAACCTGGGCGCGGACCCGGAGACCCGCTACGCGCCGAGCGGCGACGCGATCTGCAACATCCGCATCGCCACCACTGAAACCTGGAAGGACAAGGCCAGCGGCGAGAAGAAGGAGGCCACCGAGTGGCACCGCGTCTCCTTCTACGGCCGCTTGGCCGAGATCGCCGGCCAGTACCTGAAGAAGGGCAGCCAGGTGTACATCGAGGGCAGCCTGCGCACCCGCAAGTGGCAGGACAAGGAGGGCCAGGACCGCTACACCACCGAGATCCGCGCCGACGAGATGAAGATGCTGGGCTCGCGCCAGGGCGCCGGCGAGGCGCCGCCGCGCGAGCGCGAGGCGGCGCCGGCCGCGGCCGGCAAGAAGGGGCCAGCCGCCGGCTTCGGCGACATGGACGACGACATTCCGTTCTAGGACGGGCAGGGAGCGCTGCGTGACGGAACGGCTGCGCAAGCTCAAGCTGAAGCCCCTCAGCGAGTTCTCGCTGCGCGACCTGCTGACCATCGGCCTGCCGGCGCTGGCGCTGCTGGCCGGCGGCTTCTGGCTGGCGGCGCAGTTTATCAAGCCGGCGCCGCCCGACCACCTCTACATCTCCTCGGGCGGGCCGGGCGGCTCCTACCAGCTCTACGTCGAGCGCTACCGCCAGGTGCTGGCCAGGAACGGCGTCGCGCTGCGCGAGCAGCCCTCGGCCGGCTCCATCGAGAACCTCAAGCGGCTGCTCGACGAGGACGACGACACCGAGGTGGCGCTGATCCAGAGCGGCACCGCCAACGGCGTCAACACCGACAAGCTGTTCTCCCTCGGCTACCTCTACCACGAGCCGTTGTGGGTCTTCTATCGCGGCGAGCGTGAACTCGACCGCCTGACCCAGCTGCGGGACCGCCGCGTCGCCATCGGCCCGGAAGGCAGCGGCACACGCAAGCTGGCGCTGCAGCTGCTCGAGGACAACGGCATTGATGGCGGCAACGCCCGGCTGCAGCCGCTGGGCGGGCTGGCGGCGGTCGAGGCGTTGCGCCAGGGCCGGGTGGACGCGGTGTTCCTGGTCGGCACCGAGCGCTCGGCGGCGGTCTGGTCGCTGCTCTACGCCGAGGGCGTGCGCCTGATGAACCTGGCCCACGCCGAGGCCTATGCCCGGCGCTTCCCGCATCTGGTCCGCCTGACCCTGCCGCAGGGGGCGATCGACCTGGTGCGCAACATCCCGGCCCGCGACGTGGCGCTGGTGTCGCCGCTGGCCACCCTGGTGGTGCACGACTCGGCGCATCCGGCCCTGCTGCAGCTGCTGCTCGAGGCGGCCCAGGAGGTGCATCGCGAGCCGGGCATCTTCCAGCGGCCGGGCGAGTTCCCCCGCCCCGGCGTCGCCGACTTCCCGCTGGCGCCGCAGGCCGAGCGCTTCTACACGTCGGGCAAGCCCTTCCTGCAGCGCTACCTGCCCTTCTGGCTGGCCAACCTGATCGACCGCACGGTGGTGATGCTGGTGCCGGTGTTCGCGCTGCTGATCCCGATCCTCAAATTCGCGCCCGGCCTCTACAGCTGGCGGGTGCGCTCGCGCATCTACCGGCGCTACGGTGAACTGAAGTTCCTCGAGGCGCAGGTGGAAACCCATCCCGAGCGGCACGGCCGCGCCGAGTGGCTGGAGAAGCTGGACCTTATCGACGCCGATGTGCAGCACATTCCGACCCCGCTGGCCTTCGCCGACATGCTGTACACCCTGCGCAGCCACGTCGAGCTGGTGCGCGCCACCATCCTGCGGCGCGCGCCGCTGGTGGCGCCGGGGGAAATCAAAGAGACCTGATCTTCGCCAGCAGGGCGCTGGTGGAACGGTCGTGGCGGAAGGGAATCGAGTGCACCGAGCCGCCGCGGGCGCGCACCAGGTCCGCGCCGACGATGTTCTCCGGCGCCCAGTCGCCGCCCTTCACCCGCACCTCGGGCTGAACCAGGCGGATGAGTTCCAGTGGCGTGTCCTCGTCGAACCAGGTGGCCAGCGAGACGCTTTCCAGGGCCGCCAGCACCGCCAGGCGATCTTCCAGGGCGTTGACCGGGCGACCGTCGCCTTTGCCGAGGCGCTTCACCGAGGCGTCGGAATTGACGCCGACGACGAGGCTGGCGCCGAGCGCGCGGGCCTGGGCCAGGTAGGTGACATGGCCGCGGTGCAGGATGTCGAAGCAGCCGTTGGTGAACACCAGCGGCCGGGCCAGTTGCGCCAGCCGGGCCGCCAGCCCGCCGGGCGGGCAGAGCTTGGCCTCGAAAGCCGGCGCCGACTGGCTCACTTTGGCTCGGCCGGCTTCGGCTTGGCCTCTTCAGCCGGGCGGTTGTCGAGGCGCTGGGCCTCGCGGATCTCGACGTACTCGAAAACGCGTACCACCTTCTTCACGCCGGCGGTGGTGCGGGCGATCTCGGCCGCCTCGTCGGCCTCCTTGCGCGTGACCAGGCCGAGCAGGAACACCGTGCCGGCCTCGGTCACCACCTTGACGTGGTTGGCCTGGAACTTGTTGGCGTCGATGAAGCGGGCCTTCACCTTGGAGGTGATGTAGGTATCGTTGCTGCGCGCCTGGAAGCCGCTGACGGCGCCAACCTGCGCCTCGTTGACGACGCCCTTGACGTTGGCGATGCCGGCAACGGCCTTCTCCAGCTCGGCCTTGATGCCCTCGTCCGGCACCTCGCCGGTGAGCAGCACCTTGAGGTTGTAGCTGGTGACATTGATGTGCACCTTGTCGCCGAA
>JADLGU010000284.1 GCA_020849155.1 Rhodocyclaceae bacterium
CCGGCGCCTCCACCGCCAGCACCTGCCCCGGCGCCGGCGGCTTCATGTGCAGCCGCTCGCGGGCGACCTTCTCGACCCGGCTGTGCGCCGCCCAGGTGCTCTGCGCGAGCTGCAGCTGGCCCCACTCCACCTCGAGCTGGCGCATGCGCTCCAGCTCGCGCTCCATCTCGGTGAACAATTTCCGCGCCTTGTGCTGCGAGGCCACCGCCCCCAGCGCGCTGGCCAGGACAATCGCGATGAGGACGAGGGTCAGCCTGAGCACGGGATCAGATCCTGTCCGCCACCCGCATCACGGCGCTGCGGGCACGCGGGTTGGCGTCGATCTCGGCCGCCGTGGGCATGATCGGCTTGCCCACCAGCCGCAGCCGCGGCGGCGGCAGCTCGGCGGCGCGCAGCGGCAGGCGCGAGGGCAGCTGCGGCGGGCGCGATTCGTCGCGCAGGAAGCGCTTGACGATGCGATCTTCGAGGGAGTGGAAGCTGATGACGACGAGACGGCCGCCGGGGTTGAGCGCCGCGACGGCCTGGGGCAGCGCTAGCGACAATTCCTCAAGCTCCTGATTGAGGTGAATCCGTATAGCCTGAAAGCTGCGCGTCGCCGGATGCTGGCCTTGCTCGCGCGTGCGGACGGCCGATGCCACGATCTCGGCAAGTTGTCGTGTGGTTGCGATAGCCCCCCCGCTCCGAGCAGCAACAACCGCCTTTGCAACCGCATTAGCAAACCGTTCTTCGCCATAGTTTTTTATCACCTCCGCCAGTTCCCGCTGGCTCGCCTGCGCCAGCCACTCCGCGGCGGTCTGCCCGCGGCTCGTATCCATGCGCATGTCGAGGGGCGCATCGTGGCGGAAGCTGAAACCGCGCCCCGCCTCGTCCAGCTGCGGGGAAGACACGCCCAGGTCCAGCAGCACCCCATCCACCCTCGCCACACCTTCCGCCTTCAGCACCTCCTCCAGGCTGCTGAAGGCGGCATGGATCACTTTCAGGCGCGCATCGGCGATCTCCCGTCCCGCCGCAACCGCCGCCGGATCCCGGTCCAGCGCGATCAGCCGCCCTGCCTCATTCAGCCGCTCGAGGATCCGCCGGCTGTGTCCGCCGCGCCCGAAGGTCGCATCCACGCACACCGCGCCCGGCTTCAGCGCCAGGGCGTCGACCGCCTCCTCCAGCAGCACTGTCCTGTGCTGCGCCGGCTGACTCACAACGTCAGCGTCTCCAGTCCCGGCGGCAGCAGCTTGTCGCCCAGCGCGAAGATCGCCTCCTGCTGCTGCTTCCAGCCGGCCTCCGACCAGAGTTCGAAATGGTTGCCCTGCCCGACCAGCCAGACTTCCTTCTCCAGGCCGGCGTACTGGCGCAGTTCGGGCGCGATCAGCACGCGGCCGGCGCCGTCCATCTCCTCCTCGCGGGCGAAGCCGACGAGCAGGCGTTTGAGCAGGGCGGATTGCTGTTCGAGGCTGGGCGCCTGGAGCACCTTGTCGCGAATCGGTTCCCAGGCCGGCAGGGGATAGATCAGGAGACAGCGATGAGGATGCGCAGTGAGCACTAACGTGCCATTGGCCAGCGCCGCGAGCCGTTCACGGTGCCGCGACGGCACCGCCAAGCGTCCCTTCGCGTCGAGATACAGCGCTGCAGCCCCCTGGAACATCCAACCCCCTCTTTGCGCGGAGGACCGGATATCCGATTCCCCACTTTTTTCCACTATTTCCCACTTTAGAGAAGTTTCCTGGCAGGGTCAAGCTGAAATTTTGGTTTTTTTCCAGTTGCAACAAAGACTTAAGGGACCGTCCTGAGACAAAATCTTGAAAAAATAATCCTTATAAAACAATATGGATAGAAATGGATCTGAATGTTGAGTATTAAGAGTGGCGAGCTTGCCTCGCCTTCAGGGGAGTGTTGGAAGTCCGCCGGTAAGCCGGGTTCTGTAAGGCAGCGTGAGCTGCCCGGCAGCCATTCCTCTGGGCGACGCGTTGCCGCGCCGCTCTAGCAGCCTACCCGGAAGCGGCGCGAGCAGCGCCATGGCTTCCCTATTTGGCCTTGCCCCGGATGGGGTTTAGCGTGCCAGCCGTGTTGCCACGGACTGCGGTGGGCTCTTACCCCACCGTTTCACCCTTGCCTGATCCCGTCCCGACCAATCCAGATCGAAGTCTCGGTGGTTGCCCACCTGCTCTTCCAAAAGGACTTTGTCGCCTGCGGCGACAAGTCGGGCCGGGCCATCGGCGGTTTGCTTTCTGTGCCACTTTCCATCGCCTCACGGCGCCCGGCCGTTAGCCGGCATCCTGCTCTATGGGGCCCGGACTTTCCTCTATGCACTATAGTGCACAGCGGCTGCCTGGCGGACTTCCAAGGCCATTATAGCGAAACAAGATTCTTGCTTTTCAAGGCCTTGCAAAATATTTTCAAGCCGAGCTTGATCTGCCCCCCGGGCCCGCCGGAAAATAGCGGTGGAACGGATTGGGCTTCTTAGCAGTAGCCATCTCACACCTCCTGTTCCAGTGCAGGCCCCGCTTCGGCGGGGCCTCTTTTTTTTCTGGCCGGCCGGAATTGCCGCGCGTCGTCGAAGTAGTCGGGTGAAGCGCTCGCCGCGACCACGCCGGGAATGCCCAGCAGCGGCAGCGGCTGGAAATCGCCGGGCCGGGAGAACGCATCGCGCCGCGAAAAAAAATCGGCCAGCCAGCCATCGATGTCGGCGCGTTGTCGCTCGATCGGCGACGCCAGCCACGCCTGCCCGACGTCGAGCAGCACCGCCTTCGCCGTCAGGCCGACGAAGGGCGCGCGCAGCTGATCCCAGGTGGCGTGGCCGAAGACGAAGAAGCGCATCTCCCGCGCCAGCTCGGCACGCCGCGACCAGAACAGTTCCTTCCAGGCGTGGCCGCGGATCAGCTCGACCAGCGCCGGATCGGCGCTGGCGACGGCGATGCCGCACTCGTCGAACTGCGTCGCGGCGTCGCGGAGGGCGCCGCGCTCCTGGCGGCCCGCTGCCCGCTGTGCCTGCAGGGCGTGATGGTGGCGGCCGTTGAGGGCGCGCTTGGCGCGCGGGTAGGCCAGCCAGGCCAGGGCGTTGAAGAAGTCGTGCCAGTCGTCAGGCCGCGTTTCGATTTCGCCGCGCTGGAAGACCCGTTCCTCGTAAGCGGCATCGACGCCGCCCGGCGGCACGAAGCGGATCGGCCGGCCGCTCGCCGCGCAGGGGCGCTCGGCGAGGGCCTCCAGGGCCCGGTTGAGCGCCTCCGTCCCCGGCAGCCGCGCGCCGCCGCAGGCGCGCAGCCAGGGGCCGACCGGCTCGTACAAGGGACGCGCCGAAAGCGCCACCGGATCGTCGATTGCGGCCATAATCCGGCCCATTATGTCCGATGCCAAACCCTCCCGCAGCCTGGGTCAGGACGTGACCCTGCGCGAGGCCTGGGCCTGGGCGATGTACGACTTCGCCAACTCCGGCTACACCACGGTGGTGATCACCGCCGTCTTCAACGCCTACTTCGTCGCGGTGGTGGCGCAGCGCGCGCCCTGGGCGACGCTGGCCTGGACGGCGACGCTGGCCGTCTCCTACGCCCTCGTCGTGGCCAGCGCCCCGCTGATCGGCGCCTGGGCCGACGCCCGCGCCGCCAAGAAGCGCCTGCTGGCAGTGACCACCGCCGGCTGCGTGCTGTTCACCGCCGCGCTCTACTTCACCGGCCCCGGCACGCTTGCTCTCGCCGTCGTCCTCATCGTGCTGTCGAACTTCTTTTTCGGCACCGGCGAGAACCTGATCGCCGCCTTCCTGCCCGAACTGGCCAGGAGCCGCGCCATGGGCCGCGTCTCCGGCTGGGGCTGGAGCCTCGGCTACCTCGGCGGCCTGCTCTCGCTGGGCGCCTGCCTCGCCTGGCTGTCGCAGGCCAAGGCGGCCGGGCGCGAGACGGCCCAGGCGGTGCCGGAGACCCTGCTGATCACCGCCGCCCTCTTCGCCCTCGCCAGCCTGCCGACCTTTCTCTGGCTGCGCGAGCGCGCCGTGCCGCAGGCGCCCGCGGGCGGCCTGGCGCATACCGCCTGGTCGCGCCTCGCCGCCACCCTGCGCCAGGCCCGCCGCTTCCGCGACCTGTCGCGCTTCCTCGTCTGCATGCTGTTCTACCAGGCCGGCATCCAGGCGGTGATCGCGCTGGCCGCCATCTACGCCCAGGAGGCCATGCGCTTCACCACCGAGCAGACCCTGACGCTGATCCTGGTGGTGAACCTCACCGCCGCCGCCGGCGCCTTCGCCTTCGGCTACGTGCAGGACCGCATCGGCGACGTGCGCGCCATCGCCCTGACGCTGTGCGGCTGGATCGTCATGGTGGCGCTGGCCTGGCTGGCCGAGGGCGCGGCGCTGTTCTGGTTGGCGGCCAACCTGGCCGGGCTGTGCATGGGCGCCTCGCAATCGGCGGGCCGCGCCATGGTCGGGGTCCTCGCCCCGCCCTCGCGGCTGGCGGAGTTCTTCGGGCTGTGGGGACTGGCGGTCAAGCTGGCCTCGATCTTCGGCCCGCTCACCTACGGGCTGGCCAGCTGGCTCTCGGGCGGCAACCACCGCACGGCGATCCTGTTCACCGGCGCCTATTTCATCGTCGGACTGGTGCTGCTCAAGGGCATCGACGTCCCGCGCGGGCGGCGCGCCGCGCTGCGCTCGGAGCGGCGGGAAAGGCTTATTGCTGCTGCGCCGGCGGCGGGCTAGCCGGCGCGGCGGCGGCGGGCGCGGCAGACGCCGCCGGCGCGGCGACGTACTTCAGCTTCTTCTCGCCCTCGCGCTGGAACGTCCCCAGCCGCGTGCCGGGCTTGGCCGGCGGCGCATTGAACTTCTGCAGCTCGCAATTGGCCGTGCTGACGGCGTAGGCATTCGCGCCCTGCCTGAGGATCAGGATCGGTTCGGCATATTCCCCCGCCTCCGGACGGAAGACGTCGACACTGACCTCGCCCAGCGTGACCTTGTCGAGCCGGCTGCGGCGATGGCAGTCCGGCTGGCGCGACATGACCGCCTCCAGCTCCACCGTCTGGCTCCAGAAATACGGTTGCCGCGCCTGCAGCGTCAGGGCGTGGTCGTTGCCGCCGAGGCGCAGGGAAGCGGTGTCGTTGAGGCAGCCGCCGAGCAGCAGCGCCGCCGGCAGCAGGTACAGGGCTCTCATGCCTTCAGTCTCCAGTGCAATGTCTCGCCGGCGCGCAGCGGCACCAGCGCCCCGTCGCCGAAGGGCAGGCTGTCCGGCACCCGCCAGTCCGCCCGCTCCAGGGTGATCGTCTCGGTGTTGCGCGGCAGGCCGTAATAGTCGGCGCCGTGGAAGCTGGCGAAGGCCTCCAGCCGATCGAGCGCGCCGGCCGATTCGAAGGCCTCGGCATAGAGCTCCAGCGCGTGCAGCGCCGTGTAGCAGCCGGCGCAGCCGCAGGCCGCCTCTTTCGTGTTGCGCGCATGCGGCGCCGAGTCGGTGCCGAGGAAGAATTTCGGGCTGCCGGAGGTGGCCGCCTTGAGCAGCGCCTGGCGATGCGCCTCGCGCTTGAGCACCGGCAGGCAGTAGTGGTGCGGCCGCACGCCGCCGGCCAGCAGCGCGTTGCGGTTGAAGAGC
>JADLGU010000285.1 GCA_020849155.1 Rhodocyclaceae bacterium
CCGAAGGCGGCCCTGTTCAGCCTGCCTTCCTTCGGTGGCGAGGGCGTGCGCCGGCATATCGAGTTGGGCGTACGCGGGGAACCCGAATCGGTACGGCAGGCGATGGTGGAGATTCGTGCCGAAGTGTCGCGACTCGGTTTCGAGTCGGAGGAAAAAGTATAAATAAACCCCGGCCGAAGCCGGGGTTCGAAACGCCTCGCTTTGCGCGGGGCGGGAGGAGGAGGTTGCAAACTGCTTAGGCGGCCTTCTTGGCCTTGGTCGTGGCGGCGGCGCCGACGGCCTTGACGGTGGCGTTGGTCGCGGCGGCCACGTTGGCCTCGGCGATCTCGGCGACCTGCTTGGCAGCCTTGCTCATGGTGTCGTAGGCCGAGTTGGCGGCGGCGATGGCGGACTTGACCGCGGCGACCGCGACGTCGGAGCCGGCCGGGGCCGACTTGGCGGCCTTGTCCAGCGAGGAGGCGACGTTCTTGTTCACTTCGGCGAACTGCGCCTCGACCAGCTTGGAGAACTCTTCCTGGGTCTGGGCCGAGATCTCATACACGCTGCGCGAGTAGGCGACGGCCTTCTCGACTGACGGCTGGGCCAGGGTGGCCTGCAGGGTAATGACTTCCTGCAGATCCTTGGCGCCGAGCAGGGTCTTGGCGTTGTTCACGCTGTCTTCGAGCACGGCGCGGGCGGTGTTCAGGTTCAGGGCGGCGAAGCGCTCGGCGCTGGCGAAGGCGGTGTTGGCCAGGGTCAGCATGGCTTCGACATTGGCTTTGTTGGCGGTGGCGAGCTGCTCAGGGGTAGTAAACATGTTTCCTCTCCTTCAATGGTGAAATGGCAAAACAATCAAAATAAATAATTGGTGCGTTGCAGCATGATTCAATTATAGGGCCGGCCGGGATTAAGTCAAGAACTTTTTTGTGCATAGCACAAAAAAGTTCTGTAAAATATAAAACCCTGATAAAACATGGAATTGAATGTTAGTAAGCACTCAACTCAGTGCAATTTCCGGAGTTCAATGCGGCGTTGCAACCTTTGTTTCTGCAATTAAATGACTGAAAAATTCGATTCAAGGCCGTGGCTGCTGATCCTGGCCCCTGGGCTTTTCGTGCTGCTCTGGAGCACCGGCTTCATCGGCGCCAAGCTGGGTTTGCCCTTTGCCGAGCCGCTGACTTTCCTGCTGGTCCGCTTTGCCTGCGTGATCGGATTGCTGGGCACGCTGGCCTGGGTCCTGCGGAGGCCCTGGCCGCACCGCCCGATGCAATGGTTCCACATCGCCGTTGCGGGCGTGTTACTGCACGGCGGCTATCTTTCCGGGGTGTTCCTGGCCATCCACCGCGGCATGCCTGCCGGGGTGGTGGCGCTCATCGTCGGCATCCAGCCGCTGCTGACCGCTTTCCTGAGCAATTCCATGGTGGGCGAGCGGGTGAGCGGCCGGCAATGGACGGGTTTGGTGCTGGGCTTCGGCGGCGTGACGCTGGTGGTATGGGAGAAACTGGGCCTGGCCGGCATCGGCCAGGCCGGGCTGGCCCTCTCGGCCATGGCGCTGGGCAGCATCACCCTGGGCACCCTCTACCAGAAGCGCTTCTGCGCCGAGTTGGACCTGTGGAGCGGCTCGGTGATCCAGTTCGTCGCCGCAGCACTGGCGCTGCTGCCCTTTGCCTTGGCCTTCGAGTCGATGCGCGTCGTCTGGAGCGGGCAGTTCGTGTTCGCCCTGGGCTGGCTGATCGTGGTGCTGTCGCTGGGAGCGATCTCGCTGCTGCACCTGATCATCCGGCATGGCGCGGCCACCCGCGTTTCGGCTTTGTTCTATTTGACCCCGCCGACCACGGCGCTGCTGGCGTTCCTCGTTTTCGGCGAGAAGCTCGGCCTGGCGGCCGTGGCGGGGATGGCGATTGCGGCGGCAGGCGTCGCCATCGCCGTTCGGAAGTAACCGACTATCGGTTCTTGAAGTCCGGCTTGCGCTTGTCGACGAAGGCGGCCATGCCTTCCTGCTTGTCGGCGAGCGAGAAGGCGGCGTGGAAGGTGCGCCGTTCGAACAGCAGGCCTTCGGCCAGCCCGCTTTCGTAGGCGCGGTTCACGCATTCCTTGACCATCATGATCACCGGCAGGGAGAAGCCGGCGATGGTCTCGGCGGCGGCGAGCGCTTCCTCGAGCAGCTTGTCGGCGGGCACCACGCGCGAGACCAGCCCGGCACGTTCGGCTTCGGCGGCGTCCATCATGCGCGCGGTCAGGCAGAGGTCCATGGCCTTGGCCTTGCCGACGGCGCGCGGCATCCGTTGCGTGCCGCCGGCGCCGGGCAGGATGCCGAGCTTGATCTCGGGCTGGCCGAACCTGGCCGTGTCGGCGGCGATGATGATGTCGCAGGACATGGCCAGTTCGCAGCCGCCGCCCAGGGCGAAGCCGGCCACCGCGGCGATCACCGGCTTGCGGCAGGTCTTGACGCGTTCCCAGTTGCGGGTGATGAAGTCGGACTTGTAGACGTCCATGTAATCCATGGTGCTCATGGCGACGATGTCGGCGCCGGCGGCGAAGGCCTTCTCCGAACCGGTGATGACCATGGCGCCGATGGCCTCGTCGGCCTCGAATTTTCCGAGCGCGTCGCCCAGTTCGTCGATCAGGGCGTCGTTGAGGGCGTTGAGGGCCTTGGGTCGGTTGAGGGTGATGAGCCCGACCTTGCCGCGGGTCTCGACGAGGATGTTTTCGTAGGCCATGTCCGTCCTAGCGGGGATTCGCGATGTTGGGGGCGATCTGCAGCTTCACCGCCGGGCCGGCGGTTGCCGCCTGCTCCGCTTCCTTGCCCTTGTTTTTCGGCTGGATCACGGCGCGCACGCGGTTGTCGCGGCCGGGCACCACCGTGCCGGCCGGGCCGCTGGTGACCGAGTAGTTTTCCTTCAGGCCGTCGACCACGATGTACTGGCCGCGCACTTCGTCGAGGCCGCTCTTGACCCAGGCGCGGTTGAAAAACCGGGTGATCTCGGTCTTGGCGTCGTGCTCGATGCGCTCCGCCTCGCCCTCGGTGAACTCGTCCTTGCCGTCGCGCTTGATGCGGAAGCGCGCCAGGTTGCCGGGGTTGGCCGTGGCCACCCCGCTCTGGAAGCCCTCCGCATCCTGCTTGACGACGATTTTGTCGCCGCGGATCAGCAGGGTGCCCTGGCTCAGGCTGACGTTGCCGTCGAAGATGTGCACCTTGTTGATGTCGTCGACCGTGATCCGGTCGGCCTCGAGGTTCACCGGCTTGTCGCGATCGGCCTTTTCGGCGCGGCAGAGCGGGATGGCGGCGGCGAGCAGCGCTGCGCAGAGCAGCAGGCGGGTCAGGGTTCGGGCGGGCTTCATGGCGGTCAGCGGCGTTTCTTCTCGATGGTGCTGTTGACCTGGCTCAACAGCTGGTAGATCTGGGTCTTGCCGTCGGCCTCCAGGCCGACCCCGCGGATCACCGATGCCCCCTGGACCATGGTCACGGGGGCGCTGGTGCGGACGATTTCGTCGTCGGGAAACACCGTCAGGCGGCTGCTGGTGAACACGATTTCCGGATCGGTCCGGGTCGCCTCGCGGACGGCGCGCACATCGTCGACCAGCTCGACCTCCCGCGCGTCCGGCGCCACCAGCCCCTGGCGGGCATCGAGCCGGGTCGGCCGCGGGCCCTTGAGAAAGGTCATGCGCGGCTCGTACACCACGGTGGTCTCGTCGTCCGGGTAATGTACCATTTTTTCCGCGACGAGCGTGTTGTGCAGCTCGCCCGTCGGCGCGAAGCGCCGCAGCTTGAAATTCTCGACGAAGAAATCCGGGTCGTGCCGCAACAGGCTGTCGCTGCCGGTCGACTTGAGTTCGGTCGCGCTCTGCAGCCAGAAGGTCAGCCCCACCAGCAGCGTCAGGATGGCGATCGGGAACAGGCCCTGTCCGAAGCGCTGCATCAGATGACCTTGGCGCGGAACAGGTCGTGGGTGTTGAGCGCGCCGATCAGCGCGCCCTTGTCGACCACCAGGATCTGGCTGATCTTGTATTCCTCCATCATCTGCGCGGTTTCGGCCGCCAGGCGCTCCGGGCCGATGACACGCGGGTTGCGCGTCATCACCTCGGCGACCGGCGTGCCCTTGAGGTCGACGTTCCTTTGCAGGGCCCGGCGCAGGTCGCCGTCGGTGAAGATGCCGGCCACGCCGCGGGCGGGCGTGACCACGGCGGTCATGCCCATGCCGCCGCGGGTGATGGCCAGCACGGCCTCGGCGATGGAGGCCTGTTCGCCGACGCAGGGCACGGCCTCGATGCCGCGCATGATGTCGCGCACATGGGTCAGCAGGCGCCGGCCCAGGGTGCCGCCCGGATGCGAGCGGGCGAAGTCCTCGGCGCCGAAGCCGCGCGCATCCAGCAGGGCCACGGCGAGGGCGTCGCCCAGGGCCAGCGCCGCGGTGGTGCTGGCCGTCGGGGCCAGGTTGAGCGGACAGGCCTCCTCGACGACGCCGGCGTCGAGGTGGGCGTCGGCCTCGCGGGCCAGCGAGGAGGCCGGGTTGCCGGTGATGGCGATCAGGCGGCCGCCCTCCCGTTTGATGAACGGCACCACGGTCAGCAGCTCGTCGCTCTCGCCCGAGTTGGAGAGGGCGATCAGCACGTCCTCGCGGGTGATCATGCCCAGGTCGCCGTGCGCGGCCTCGGCGGCGTGCACGAAATAGGCCGGGGTGCCGGTGCTGGCCAGGGTGGCGGCGATCTTGCGGCCGATGTGTCCCGACTTGCCCACGCCCATGACGATCACCCGGCCGTGGCAGGCCAGGATCAGGGCCACCGCCCTGGCGAAATGGGCATCGAGCCGGGCGACCAGGTCGGAGACCGCGCCGGCTTCGATGCGCAGCACCCTGGCGGCCATTTCGAGCGCCCTTGCGCCGGTAGCTGCGGCATCGCGGATTTGGTTCATGGAGGCGAAATGATTAGACTGTGGCGAAAGTATATCAAAGCGCCCCGCACCCTTTCTCATGACCACGCTTCAGCTGGTGCTCGTCCTGCTCGCCTCGGCCGTGCTCGTGGTGGCGCTGTTCCGTTCGCTCAACCTGCCGCCGGTGCTGGGCTACCTGCTGGTGGGCGCGGCAATCGGCCCGCACGCCCTCGACCTGGTGCCCGATTCGGCGGCGGCCCGCCACCTGGCCGAGTTCGGCGTGGTGTTCCTGATGTTCTCCATCGGCCTGGAGTTCTCGCTGCCGCGCCTCTACAGCATGAAGCGCACGGTGTTCGGCCTGGGCCTGGCCCAGGTCGGCCTGACCCTCCTCATCAACATCCCGGTCGCCGTGCTGGCGGGACTGACTTTTTCCGCCGGCATCGCCCTGGGCGGCATCCTCGCCATGTCTTCCACCGCGCTGGTGGTCAAGATGCTGGCCGAGCGCATGCAGCTCGAATCCTAGCACGGCCGCGAGATCATCGGCGTGCTGCTGTTCCAGGACCTGGCCGTGGTGCCGCTGCTGATCCTCGTGCCGGCACTGTCGCAGTCGCCCGAGGCGATGGCCGGCACCCTGGCCGTGGCGGCGCTGAAGGCGGCCGTGGTGCTGGCGCTGATCCTGGTCTTCGGCCAGCGCCTGATGCGCGGCTGGTTCCACATCGTGGCCAGGCGCCGCTCGGCCGAGCTGTTCATGCTCAATGTCCTGCTGATCACGCTCGGATTGGCCTATCTGACCGAGCTGGCCGGACTGTCGCTGGCGCTGGGCGCCTTCCTCGCCGGCATGCTGATCTCCGAGACCGAGTACCGCTACCAGGTGGAGGAGGACATCAAGCCCTTCCGCGACGTGCTGCTGGGGCTGTTCTTCATCACCGTCGGGATGTTTCTCGACGTCCGGGCGATCGCCGGCCAGTGGCCCTGGGTGGCCGGCCTGCTGGGGCTGCTGCTGGCCGGCAAATTCGTGCTCATCGCCGGCCTCTCGAGGGCCTTCGGCGCCACGCCCGGCACCGCCATGCGCAGCGGCCTGTGGTTGTGCGCCGGCGGCGAGTTCGGCTTCGTGCTGATCTCCCACATCAAGGATCTGCCCCTGCTGCCGGGTGCCGCCCTGCAGGTGGTGACGGCTGCGCTGGTGCTCTCGATGCTCTGCGCCCCGCTGATCGTGATGCACAGCGAAAAGCTGGTGATGCGCTTCTGCGCCTCGGAATGGATGCTGCGCGCCATGGAGCTGACCCAGATCGCCGCCCGCTCGATGGCCACCGACAAGCACGCCATCATCTGCGGCTACGGCCGCAGCGGCCAGTACCTGGCCCGCTTCATGGAGCAGGAGGGCGTCTCCTACGTCGCCCTCGACCTCGATCCGGAGCGGGTGCGCGAGGCCGCCGCCGCCGGCGACACGGTGGTGTATGGCGACGCCGGCCGGCGCGAGGCGCTGGTGGCGGCCGGGTTGATGCGCGCCAGCGTGCTGATCGTCTCCTATGCCGATCCGGATTCGGCCCTGCGGGTGCTGGCCATGGTGCGCGAGCTGCGGCCCGAACTGCCGGTGGTGGTGCGCGCCGCCGACGAGAGCGACTTCGACCGCCTGTCGCTGGCCGGCGCCGCCGAGGTGGTGCCGGAGACGCTGGAATCCTCCATCATGCTCGCCTCCCATGCCCTGGTGCTGCTCGGCGTGCCGATCAACCGTGTGGTGCGGCGCTTCCGCGAGGTGCGCGAGCAGCGCTACGTCCTGCTGCGCGGCTTCTTCCACGGCGCCACCGACGCCGCTGACGACCTCGACGAGGCGCGCCAGCCGCGCCTGCACTCGGTGGTGCTCAACCCAGGCGCCTGGGGCATCGGCCGGACCATCGGCGAGCTCGGCCTGGATCGCTTCGAGGTGGCGGTGTCGCTGATCCGCCGCCGCGGCATCCGCGCCGTCAGCCCGGCCCCCGAAGCGCGCCTGGAAGCGGGCGACGTGGTGGTGCTGCTGGGTCTGCCGGACGGGCTGGCGGCGGGGGAGAACCGGCTGTTGAAGGGGTGAGCGGTAAGCGCGGGCCAGGGAATTAAAACTATATTAACTAATTGAAATAAATAAAGGTTTCCTTCATAATGGTAGTTTTAAATCATTGAATGGAAATCCGTTGAATATCAATTGACAAAATTCTTGTTTCCTTCATTATTAGGCTTAGTGATGAATTGAAGGAAACGAGATGAAGCCCCTGTCCAATCAGCAGCGTCTGCATCTGATCAATACCCAGCAGATCCACGAAGCGCGCATGGCGGCCTGCCATCATATGCAGGATTACGCCTATGGCATGCGCTGGAAACGTATTCGCGGGGCCGAGTACCTGTTTCGGCAGCGCGATCGCGGCGGAAACGGCAAGCTCCTGGGTCGGCGCTCTCCGGAAACCGAGAAAACGCTGACGCAGTTTCTCGAAGGCAAGGTTCGGGCGCAGGAGCGCCTGGCGGGTCTCGACGCGCAGCTCGCAGAGCAGGCGCGCCTGAACAAGGCGCTGCGCCTGGCGCGGGTGCCGCGCGTCGTGGCGCGCATCCTGCGGCTCCTGGAAGAGCGGAACCTGCTCGGCACCTTCTCGGTGCTGGGCACGCAGGCGCTCTATGCCTACGAGGCAGCCGGCGGAGCGCATTTTCTGCTCGAACTCCTCGCATCGGGTGACATCGACCTCCTCTACGACACCCGCCGGCAGCTGGCGCTGACCTCGACCCGCCTCGACGGAGAGGGTTTGCTTGGCCTGCTGAAGAAAGCCGATCGCAGCTTCGAGCTGGTTCGCAAGCGGGGATTTCGCGCGGCCAACGCCGGACAATTCATGGTTGACCTCATCGTCGCGCCGCGCTCCATGCGTGAATCGGAGCCGGTCACCTTCGCGGAGGGCGACCTGGTCGCCTCTGAAGTGCCTGGGCTGCAATGGCTCATCAATGCGCCGAAGCTGGATGCCGTCGCCATCGACGAGGACGGTTTCCCCGCGCCAAT
This sequence comes from Rhodocyclaceae bacterium, assembly GCA_020849155.1. Taxonomy (GTDB): domain Bacteria; phylum Pseudomonadota; class Gammaproteobacteria; order Burkholderiales; family Rhodocyclaceae; genus Desulfobacillus. Next base: position 7,866 of record JADLGU010000285.1, read on the forward strand.
GCGCGCGCCGGATCCGCGGGCGTTCGCCCTGCACAAGGCCTGGCTTTCCCGGCAGCCCGAGCGCAATCCGCTCAAGAAGCCGCGCGACCTGGCACAGGCGAAGGCGGTCGCCCGGCTCGTGCGGGAGGCGATGCCGCATCTGGGGTTCGAAGAGGCGATGTCATCGCTCCATGGCGATGTGCGGGCGATGCGCAAGCTGCTCGACGTTTAGCGCCGAAGCCTGTTTGCCGCCGACCTGCGGTGACTGACTTTTGCGGGTATCGGAAAAGGGTGACCGCGGTCCGCCCACTGGTTTCTGCTGGGTCTGCCGGACGGGCTGGCGGCGGGGGAGAACCGGCTGTTGAAGGGTTAAAAAAGCCCGCCGAAGGGCGGGCTTGAAGTCGCAAAGATGCTTTCAGTTGGCGACGCAGATCGTATACAAGGTGGCATCGTCGGCTGGGGTGACCGCATAGAACGCAGCCGCATTCGCCAGCGTTCCGCCAGCCACCGTGCCGAGTACGCGCACAGTGCCGGTGGTGGTGTTGCCGTCGTCGATGGTGGTGTCGATCTGGCGGGCGAAGCGCCCCTGCACCCCGGCCGTGCAGACGTAGAAGTTGGCCGGCCAGGGATTGGGGACGACGGTCGACACCGGATCGCCGGTGATGCCCAGCGGGCCGCCGTCGGCGTTGCGGGGTAGGTATTCCGCATCGGCGGTGTTGGCCGTGCCGCTGGCCAGGTTGGACAGGCGCACATGCTGCCAGAAGAGGAAGCTTTCCGTCCCGGCGGCCGAGTTCCAGGCGCCGTTGATGCGGGCATCGCCGGCACAGGGGCTGGGGTTCGGCGCATTGCAGAGCGTGGCGTTGGCGGTGGCGGCGGCGCCGACGTGGTTGACCACCAGCGGGTCGTCGCCGGGCAGGGCCTTGAACTTGTCCTGGTAGGCGTAGATGAAGGTCGACACCGAGCGGAGGTCGTTCACAATATTCTTGACCTTCGCGCTGTTGATCAATTCCTGGCCCTTCAACACGCCGCCGAGCAACAGGCCGATGATCACCAGCACGATGGCGATTTCGACCAGGGTGAAACCAAGCTGTTTTTGTCTCACGGTATTCTCCTGAGTAGTGATCCTGCAACCATAGCCAAGCAAATCGCGTTCCATGCGGTTTTTTCTATAACTTAGGGCATATATGGGGAATATTTCACGGAAGCTTGTCGGAGTTTCGACAATACTGTCGCCATGCCGTCAGGAAAATCCATGAAGCCCACGGGTTCCGCCTTCGCCCGGTTTGCCCAGCAGCAACGGCGCTGGGTCCTCTTGAGCTTTCTGGGCCTGCTGCATCTGCTGGTCCTGCAGGGCATCGAGAGCGGAGTCGGACGGACCCTGCTGGCGGTGCATATCGGCCTGTTCATCCTCTGGCAGCCCTTCATCCGCGCCGAGCTGCGGCTCAGCGGGCTGCAGCTGGCGGCGATCCTGGCCGGGGTCGCGGCGGCCCTCTACTGGGCCAGCGGCTGGCTGCTGATCCTCTGGATCATGGCGCTGGCCGGCATGATCGGCGGCAAGGTGTTCTTCTTCTCCGAGCGCGGC
>JADLGU010000456.1 GCA_020849155.1 Rhodocyclaceae bacterium
ACCATGAACGCCGCCACCTTCGAGGCGCTCTACTCGGCCTTCTCGCGCATGCAGGTGCAGCGGACCTGGGACGCCATCCTCAACGCGCCGATGGCGCTCGACGACCTGGTGCTGGCGGAACTGGTCTGGGCGGCCAGCAAGGCGGCGCTCTCCGGCGCGGCGATCCTCGCCGTGGCGGCGGCGCTCGGCCTGGTCGCCTCGCCGCTGGCGCTGTGGCTGTTGCCGCTGGTGTTTCTGACCGGGCTGGCCTTCGCCGCGCTGGGGCTGATCGTGACGGCGCTGGCGCCGAGCTACGATTTCTTCATGTACTACTTCACCCTGTTCGTCACGCCGATGACGCTGCTCTCCGGGGTGTTCTTCCCGGTGGAACAGCTGCCCGTCGCGCTGCAGGCGCTCTCGGCCGCGCTGCCGCTCTCGCATGCCGTGCGGCTGGCGCGGCCGCTGTTCTCGGACCAGGTGCCGCAGGGGGCCTGGCTGCACGTCGCGGTGCTGGCCGCCTACGCCGTCGCCGCCTTCTGGCTGGCGCTGGGGCTGGCGCGGCGGCGGTTGCTGAAATAGTAGAATCCGCCTCCATGGACACCCTGCTCGTCATTACCACCCTGCCCGGCCCCGAGGCGGCGCACGCCCTCGCCGCCCGGCTGGTCGAGCTGCGCCTGGCGGCCTGCGTGAACATCCTGGCGCCCTGCCAGTCGGTATACCGCTGGGAGGGCAAGCTCGAGGACGCCGAGGAAGTGCCGCTGCTGATCAAGACCACGGCGGCACGCTATGCGGCGCTGGAGGAGGCGATCCGTGCCTACCATCCCTACGAACTTCCGGAGATCGCGGCGGTCCGAATCGACAGGGGCCTGCCCGGCTACCTGGCCTGGGTGGCGGAAGAAACCGCCGCCCAATGACGTCTACCCGCACATGATCCGCCGACTGTTCCTGCTGCTCTCGCTTTGCCTTCCGCTCGGCGCCTTCGCCGCCGAGGAACTGCTCGAGGTCGACAAGGCCTTCCGCCTCTCCGCCCGCGCCCTCGACGCCGGCACCCTGGAGATCCGCTACGACATCGCCAGGGGCTATTACCTGTACCGCGACAAGTTCAAGTTCGCCCTGGAGCCCGCCGCGGCGCAGGCCGGCGCGCCGCAGATCCCGCCGGGCAAGGTCAAGCAGGACGAGTTCTTCGGCGCGGTCGAGACCTATCGCAAGGAGGTGGTCATCCGCCTGCCCTTCACTGCGCCGGCCGGCGCCGAGGCCGTCACCCTGAAAGCCACCTCGCAGGGCTGCGCCGACCTCGGCGTGTGCTACCCGCCCAACACCCAGACCCTGCAGGTGGCCCTCGCCGCGATGAGCACGGCGCCCGCCGCCCCGACCGATGCGGCGGGCGGGGCGCCCGAGGACGAGTCCTCGAAGCTGGCGGGGCTGCTCCAGCACGCCGGCTTCTGGCTGATCCTCACCACCTTCTTCGGCGCCGGCGTGCTGCTGGCGCTCACCCCCTGCGTCTTCCCGATGTACCCGATCCTCTCCGGGATCATCGTCGGCCACGGCCATGCCATCGGCAAGGGCCGCGCCTTCACCCTGTCGATGGCCTACGTGCTGGGCATGGCCGTCACCTACGCCGCCGCCGGGGTGGCGGCGGGCCTGTCCGGCTCGATGCTCTCGGCGGCGCTGCAGAACGCCTGGGTGCTGGGCGCCTTCGCCCTGGTCTTCGTCGCGCTCTCGCTCTCCATGTTCGGCTTCTACGAGCTGCAGCTGCCGGCCTTCCTGCAGAGCAAATTGTCGGAGGAGTCCGGCCACCTCAAGGGCGGCTCGCTGCACGGCGTCGCCGCCATGGGCGCGCTCTCGGCGCTGATCGTCGGACCCTGCGTGGCGGCCCCGCTGGCCGGCGCGCTGCTCTACATCGCCCAGACGCGCGACGCGGTGCTCGGCGGCGCGGCGCTGTTTGCCATGGCGCTCGGCAAGGGCGTGCCGCTGGTGATCGTCGGCGTGTCGACGCACTCCTTCCTGCCGCACACCGGGCCGTGGATGGAATCGGTGAAGAAGGCCTTCGGCGTGATGCTCCTGGCGCTGGCGATCTGGCTGGTCTCGCCGGTACTGCCGGCCTGGGCCCATCTCGGCGCCTGGGGGGCGCTGGCCATCGGCTCGGCGATCTTCCTGCGCGCCCTCGATCCCCTGCCGCCGCACGCGCACAACTGGGCGCGC
>JADLGU010000286.1 GCA_020849155.1 Rhodocyclaceae bacterium
GCAGGAGCTGATCGTCGTCGGCATGGGCAAGCTGGGCGGGCGCGAGCTCAACGTCTCCTCGGACATCGACCTGATCTTCCTCTACGCCGAGGACGGCGAGACCGACGGCGACGGCGCGCGCCTCTCGAACTTCGATTTCTTCACCCGCCTGGGTCGCCAGCTGATCGGCGCGCTCGCCGAGATGACCGGCGACGGCCAGGTCTTCCGGGTCGACATGCGGCTGCGGCCCAACGGCGACTCCGGCCCGCTGGTGGCCAGCTTCGAGATGCTGGAGAACTACTTCATCACCCAGGGCCGGGAGTGGGAGCGCTACGCCTGGATCAAGGCGCGGCCGATGTGCGGAACGCGCGGCGGGGACCTGGCGTCCGTCGCCCGGCCCTTCGTCTTCCGCAAGTACCTCGACTACGGCGCCATCAACGCCATGCGCGAGCTGCACGCCCAGATCCGCCGCGAGGTGGCGCGGCGCGAGATGATCGACAACATCAAGCTCGGCCCCGGCGGCATCCGCGAGATCGAGTTCATCGCCCAGGTGTTCCAGCTGATCCGCGGCGGCCGCGACAAGGCGCTGCAGATCCGCCCCACCCTGCCGGTGCTGGCGCGGCTCGGCGAGCGCGGCATCCTCGGCGAGGCCGCGGTGCGCGAGCTGGCCGCCGCCTACCGCTTCCTGCGCACCCTGGAACACCGCCTGCAATACCTCGACGATGCCCAGACCCACACCCTGCCGACCGGCCCGCAAGACCAGGCGCTGGTCGCCCGCGCCATGGGCGCGGCCTCCTACGGCGCCCTGCTCGAGGAACTGGACGACCACCGCGCCAACGTCAGCCGGCATTTCGAAGCGGTGTTCGCCGATCCCAACCGCCAGGGGCACGAGCTGGCGGCGGTCTGGCAGGGCTGCGAGGACGACAGCGAGGCCGCCCAGGAGCTGGCCCGCCTCGGCTACGCCGAAGCCGGCGCGGCCGCCCGGCGGCTGGCCGGCATCCGTTCGGGCAACCGCTACCAGCAGATGCCGGCCGGCATCCGCGAACGCTTCGACGCCCTGGTGCCGCGCCTGATCGAGGCGGCGGCCGAACGGCCCAATCCCGACGAGACCCTGGCCCGCGGCCTCGACCTGCTGGAAGCGATCAGCCGCCGGGCCGCCTACCTGGCGCTGCTGCAGCAGTACCCGCAGGCCCTGCAGAAAGTGGCGCAGCTGGTCGGCGCCTCGAGCTGGGCGGCGGGCTATCTGACCCGCCACCCGGTGCTGCTCGACGAACTGCTCGATGCCCGCCTGCTCGAATCGGCGCCCGACTGGGCCGCCTTCCGCGCCCAGCTCGGACAGGACCTCGAGGGACACGAGCCGGACACCGAGCGGCAGATGGACCTGATGCGCGAAGCCCACCACGCCCAGGTGTTCCGCCTGCTGCTGCAGGACCTGGAGGGCCTGCTCAGCGTCGAGAAACTCTCGGACCACCTCTCCGAGCTGGCCGACATCATGCTCGACCTGACCCTGAAGCTGGTCTGGCGCAAGCTGCTGAAACGCCACGGCGAGACGCCGCGCTTCGCCGTCATCGCCTACGGCAAGCTGGGCGGCAAGGAGCTCGGCTACGCCTCCGACCTCGACATCATCTTCCTCTACGACGACGACCATCCCGACGCGCCCGAGACCTACGCCAAGCTGGCGATCCGCCTCAACACCTGGATCTCCAGCGCGACGCCGGCCGGCACCCTGTTCCAGACCGACCTGCGGCTGCGCCCCAACGGCGAAGCCGGCCTGCTGGTGAGCTCGCTCGAGGCCTTCCGCCAGTACCAGACCGAATCGGCCTGGGTCTGGGAGCACCAGGCGCTGACGCGGGCCCGCTTCTCGGCCGGCGACGCCGGGATCGGCAAGGCATTCGAGGCCATCCGCATCGCGGTGCTGCGCCAGTCGCGCGACCTGGACGCGCTCAAGCGCGAAGTGATCGCCATGCGCGAGAAGATGGCCGAGGCCCACGCCAACAAGAGCGAGCTCTTCGATCTCAAGCACGACCGCGGCGGCCTGATCGACGTCGAGTTCATCGTCCAGTACCTGGTGCTGGGGCATGCCCACGCCCACGCCCAACTCACCGGCAACCTCGGCAACCTGGCGCTGCTGAAGATCGCCGCCGGCCTCGGCCTGATTCCGGAGGAGCTGGCCGAGCAGGTGCGCGAAGCCTACCGCCGCTACCGCAAGCTGCAGCACGGCCTGCGCCTGAACGACGCGGCCTATGCGCGCGTGCCGCGCGAGACGGTGGAAGCGGAAATCGACAGCGTGCGGGAACTCTGGCAAGGCGTCTTCGGCGCCGCCTGACCCGCGGCGGGACTACCAGCGAAAAGTCAGTCCCCCCAGCACGGCGCGGTCCGTCGCCGCCTCGCCATGGCCGTGCTTGATGCCGGCATCGATGTCGAGCGCGGGCAGGGGCGACCAGATCAAGCCGAGGATGCGGTAGCGCAGCGTGCCGCGGCGGCCGCGCGCCGGATCGCTGTCGGCGCTCAGGTCGGCCACCAGCCGGAGCCGCTCGCTCGCCTGGTACGTCGCGGCGGCCGAGACGTGCCAGAGATCCCGGCGCTCGCCCAGGCTGTTGCCGTTGCGGCGGTAGCCGAGGTGCGAATGCAGGGCCCAGGATCCGGGGGCGTAGCTGAGCACCAGCAGCGAGCCCCAGGCGAGGCGCCCGCTGCCGAAGCCGCGGTCCTCGTTGCCGGTCGGCAGGGTGATGCCGGGCTTGGCGGCGAGGCTGAGCGCGTCCCGCTCGAAAAAGCGCCACTTCAAATCGAGCGAGGTGTCCACTCCGCCGCTGTCGCGGCGGCGGCCGAGGGCATCGCGGACCTGCTGGCGCAGCCAGGGCTGGCCGAGCTGCAGGTCGATGTCCTCCCTCAGGCCATAGCTCAGCACCGCCGCCGTCTGCAGCGCGCGCGTCCCGATCCCCGACGTGCGATCGCGCGTCTTGTCGACCATCAGCTCGAGCTGGAAATGGCCCTGCCCCTGCGTGCCGGTGTCCTCGGTGAGCAGCGGGTGGGCGGCCTCGGCCGGCGCGACGAGACCTGCCGCCAGGACGGCGGCGGCCAGGCATGCTCGGAAGACGGCATCGGAGGACACGGGCGGCATTCTACAGGCCGCCGATGCAACGGCTTTCCTTTCGAGCGCGATGGCGAGCTCGATCCCGTCGATTTGCGGCAGCAGCTTACGCCCCCAGCATCGCGTTCCACATGTTGGTGCCCCAGTCCATGGCGCCCTTGCTCGAGGCGGCGTTGGCGGCCGGATCGACCTGGTACTTGACCTTGGGCGGATCGCCGACGGAGACGCTGGCTGTCACGTTGATCATGATGGCCAGCGAGGTGGACACCTTGCCCCAGCAGA
>JADLGU010000457.1 GCA_020849155.1 Rhodocyclaceae bacterium
ATCGAAGATTATAAAACGGCGGCCATCATGCCTGAAGTTTTGTTTGAAATGGGAGTGATTAAGTTTAATGAAGGCAAGAGTAAAGAGGGTTTCGAATACTTTCAGCAAATTCCGCAAAAATGGCCGGATAGTGACATACTTCCGCGTGTCCATCTGAGAACGGCATTTGAAGCTTTTCGCCTAGAAAATGTTCAGCTCGCTGTTGAGGCCTCTAAGTTGGCGCTTCAAAATCCACGTATCAAATTAGCCGATGCCAAATTGGGAACTAATTTTTTGATCAAAGTGTATAAAGCCGCGGGATATTATGAAAACGGGTTGATGCTTATGCAGCAATATCTCGAACGTTTTCCGGACGACGATCCGGCAACGATTTGGGCCATGCGTATAGACATCGGCGCCATGCACAAAAACTTGAAGTCCTTTGATCGCGCGCTTGAGTATTTTAAAGACCTTATCAAAACGGCTTCCGGTGAAGACGAGGCGGAAATTCAATTTAATATCGCAGAAACGTATTGGGCGATGAATAATTTCGAACAGGCCTTGTTGGAATACTTACGCATCCCATATTTGACATTGGGGAAAAAATTCGATTGGTCCAGTGCTGCAAAAAGCCAAGCGGCGGAATGTTACGTGAAATTGTCCAAATACGATGAAGCTATACGAATGTATAATGATATTATTCGTGTCAATGGCCCGCAAAGCGAATACAGTACCTATGCCAAACAACGGATCGAACAAATACAAGGCCTGAAAAAGAACTGATGATGACCGAAATTCCACGACAGGCGCACAGCGTCGCTATTGGTGCGGCATTACAAGCGGCACGTATTATTACCGACTATTACGGGCGCGTATTTGCGATTGATGCTAAGTTGCATAATGACTTTGTAACCGAAGTGGATCGTAAATCGGAAGAAGTTATCATACAGCACATATTACGTGCTTTTCCGGATCATGCTATTTTAGCGGAAGAAACCGGTAAACATCGGAACGAAAGTCCTTTTCGATGGATTATAGACCCGTTGGATGGTACCACTAATTTTATTCACGGGATGCCTATGTTTGCCGTAAGCATTGCGCTGGAAGTGCATGGTCAATTAGCGGTGGGCGTTGTATATGAGCCGTTGCGCAAAGAAATGTTTGTCGCCGAACGCGGTAAAGGTGCCTTTTTAAATGACCGCAAGATTCGGGTGTCTGCCACTATGGAGTATAATCGTTGTCTTTTAGCAACCGGATTTCCTTTCAAAACGTTTGATTTTATTGACGACTATCTCAATATATTTAAAACATTCATGACGCAAACGGCGGGTATTCGAAGACCCGGCTCCGCCGCATTGGATCTATGTTATCTTGCCTGCGGTCGTTTTGACGGTTTTTGGGAACTCAACCTCAATCCTTGGGATATAGCTGCCGGTACGTTGATTATACAAGAAGCCGGCGGACGGATTACCGGTTTTGACGGGCAAAATAATTTTTTATACAAAGGTCATGTAATCGGTTCCAACGGTATTTTACATGACTGGATGCTTTCGAATATTCAGAAATCACTCGGAGAGAAAATTAGTTTACTCTAAATATACATTCACTTAACTAAATGAGGTGTACTTTGAATCCAATAATGATGATGTGGTTGATGGGCGGTAATCCTGCTCCGGGCGGCGCCGCACCGAATCCTTTGCTGAGTTTTTTACCTTTTGTGTTTATCATTGCGATCATGTATTTCATGATGATTCGTCCTCAGCAAAAACGTCAAAAAGAACATCAAGCGATGGTGAGCGCTTTGGCGAAAGGGGATAAAGTAATTACGGTCGGCGGTATCCATGGTGTAGTCCAAGGTACCAAAGAGACGACGGTATTGGTAAAAATAGCTGATAATGTAAAAGTCGAAATCGAACGTTCGGCGGTAACCACCGTTGTCAAAGGTTCCGGCGAAGCATCCGCTGAAGTAAAATCGGCCGAATAACCGATTTCATTGTGAAAGTGGTTTTATACGGCGATCCCATTTTGCGCTCAGTTTGTAAACCGGTCGTTGCTATTACGGACACGTTACGCATGACGGTCGCGAATATGATCGAAACGATTGCTGAACACCAAGGCGTCGGTTTGGCGGCACCGCAAGTGGGTATGAGTGAACGTTTTGTCGTCATTGATCCGCGCCTAATGGATCGCACCGAAGAAGTGATCGTGATGATCCATCCGGAAATACGTGACAGCGACG